>CANKHJ010000044.1 GCA_947481635.1 Bradyrhizobiaceae bacterium | reverse complement strand
TGCGGTGCCTGCGGCCGTGGCTCGTAACCACGCACTCGGGCGACCCCGGGACTCCGCCCTGCGGGCATTACGACCCGCACGCGAGGAGCTCGCTGTACGAGGATCGGCACGTTGCCGGTTCTTGCAAGCGCGGCCCGGGTCGACAAATCCGCGAGTGGAGCGCCGAGAGGCGGGCGCGTCGATCGCAAGACGCGCGCTGTGCCTTCGCAGGGCACAGTTTCCAACATCGCGCCTCCCGGCGCTCCGCTCCCCCTCATTGTGTTGGAAGGGGACAAGGCAAATCTCGGGCGCATCGCGCCGCGAGAACAATTCATGCTGTCTGGAGATAGAAGATGAGCCAGCTGATCCCGAAACGAATCTTCATACGCGACGCACTGTCAGTGGGTCATGACCCCGCTCTCTCGATTGTCATCGTCCGCGAAAGCGGACGATCCAGTACTCACCGAACGGGCAGATGGATAGAGGTCGTCCTACGCGAGGCCAGCGATTACTGGGTCGCCCGGTCGAGCCGGGCGACGACAGGGGAGGGCTTGTTGCGGAGTTTGCCCTCGGAGATGCGCCTTCGCGGGAACACCAGCGGTGTTTGACCGTGGTACTGGAACCAATCATATTTGAACGAGATAACGCGGGTCATCCGCGACATGGGAGGAAGCCAATGCTCGCACTCAGAGGAAGCATCGTCGCCGCGGCGCTCGGCCTGGCCGCGCTCGCGCCGGCCTATGCGGAAGACATCGTCGTCACGCAATACAAGGCCGATCCGTCCGGCGCCTCCTTCGCGATCGCGATCGAGAAGGGCTTCTTCAAGAAGCATGGCGTGAACATCACCGAGGTGATCTCGGGTGAGGGCGGCGGCACCTCGGTGCGCAACGTGATCGCCAGCGATCTCGGCTATGGCGAAGTCTCGCCGGCGCCGGTGATCTCGGCCATCAAGGAAGGCCAGGATATCAAGATCGTCAATTTCGGCACGCGTTCGCTCGCCAGCAACGTCGTGATCGTGATGCCGAACTCGCCGATCCAGAAAATCGAAGACCTCAAGGGCAAGAAATGGGGCATCAGCAATCCGAAGTCGCTCGGCGAGATGAGCGCCGTGCTCACCGTCGAAAAGGCCGGCCTCAAGCCTGAGGATGTTCAGCGCGTCGCGCTCGGCAATCTGCAGGGCGCGCTCACCGCCATGGAGAATGGCGCGATCGACGTCACCAGCGTACCGGGCATCCTGTATCGCTCGCGCGGCAATGATCAGAAATACCGCGTCATCCTCAAGCCGAAGGACCTGCCGCGCATGACGCCCGGCATCGGCATCGCGACCGGTGACCTGATGCGCAAGAATCCCGACAAGCTGCGCCGCATCATCGCCGCACGCCAGGAAGCGGTGCAGTGGATGTATAAGAACCCGAAGGAATCCGGCGAGATCCTCGCCAAGGTCTGGGCGCCGCTGCCGCCGGCCGCGGTGCAGATCCTGCTCGACGAATTGCTTGATGCGCAATTCTACAGCGAGGGCGGCATCGAGGACGCGCCGATGGAAAACGTGGTGCGCGCCATGAAGATCACCGGCATGATCGATACCGATGTCGATCTCAAGACCGTGATCGACAAGTCGTTCCTGCCGGACAATCTGAAGAACGTGAAGTGAAAGCTCGGGAGCGAGATTCACTTCGAATGAATCAGTTCGACCCCGTCACTCGCCACTCCACGGCTCGTCACCCCCGCGAACGCGGGGGTCCAGTACGCCGTGTCCTGTCGACAGGAAGCCGGAGAGACGTTGCCTTCATCGTCCTGCACGGAGTACTGGGCCCCCGCCTTCGCGGGGGCGACAACCTGTGAATTTGTCCGATCAAGTTCATGCCCGGCTCGCCGGCGTCACGCGTATCTTCCCCGCGATGGGCAGCCAGCAGCCGGTGCATGCGCTGGGGCCGGTCGATCTCGATCTCCGCCACGGCGAGTTCTTCGCCGTGGTCGGCCCCTCCGGCTGCGGCAAGTCGACCTTGCTGGAGGTGCTGGCGGGCCTGCAATTGCCGACCGCCGGCGCCGTCGAATTCGAAGGCAGGCCGGTGCATGGCGAAGTGCCGGAAGGCGTCGGCGTGGTGTTCCAGGAAGACGCCAGCTTTCCCTGGCTCACGGTGTGGGACAACACCGCCTTTGGGCTGCACCGCAACGGCACCGATGAATCCGAGATCAAGAAGCGCGTCGACGATGCGCTCGCCTTCATGGGGCTGCGCGATTTCGCGCGCGCCTATCCGGCGCAGCTCTCCGGCGGCATGCGCCAGCGCGTCTGCATCGCGCGCACGCTGGTGCTGCAGCCGCGCCTGATCCTGCTCGACGAGCCGTTCGGCGCGCTCGATGCGCAGACCCGCCTGCTGATGGGCGACGAGGTGCTGCGGCTGTGGCGCTCCACCGGCTCGACCGTGCTGCTGATCACGCACGCGCTCGACGAGGCCGCGATGCTGTCCGACCGCATCGGCGCGATGTCGGCGCGGCCCGGCCGCTTCATGGATATCGTCGAGACCGGCTGGCCGCGCGAGCGCGACAGCAAGATCGTCAGTGAGGCGCGCTTCGGCGAGATCACCGGCCGGCTGTGGGACAACCTGCGCGGCGAGTCGCTCAAGTCGCTCGGCCATGCCGGCATGTCTGTGCCATGACCAGCTTCCTCGGCATGACCAAGGTCGGCTGGATCAGGCTCGCGGTGATCGTCGGCGCGATCGGCCTGCTCGAGGTCTGCTGCCGGCTCGAATTCATCAATCCGCGCGTGGTGATCCCGCCGTCGATGATGGCGCTCGCGCTGTTCAACATCCTGCGCTCCGGCACCATGAATGCCGATATGCTGCGCACCTTCGGCAGCGTCGCGGTGGCGGTCTCGATCGCGGTGGTGCTCGGCTTCGTGCTGGGCGTCGCGATCCATGCCGCGCCGCGGCTGCGCCGCACGCTGGATCCGTTTTTCGCCACCTATTATGCGGTGCCGATCTTCATCTTCTATCCGGTGATGGTCGCGATCTTCGGCCTGTCGGTGGTGCCGGTGATCATGATCGGCGTCGCCGCCGGCTCGGTGGCGATGATTATCGCGACGCTGAACGGGCTCGACCGCATCCCGCGCGTGCTCACCAAGGTCGCGCGCGTGCACCGCATGAACGCCTTCGACACCGCTTTGCGGCTCAAGCTGCCGGCCGCGGCGCCGTATCTGTTCACCGGGGTGAAGCTCGCGGTCACCTATGGCTTCATCGCGGTGATCGCCAGCGAGTTCATCCTGGCGCCGGCCGGCGTCGGCCACGAGATCGCGTTCGCCTATAACGATTTCAACAACCGGCGCATGTATGGGCTGATGCTGTTGCTGCTGCTGGTCGCGACCTGCGTCAACATGATCCTGCACACCTGGGACCAGCGGCTGGCGCGCCGGCGCGGACGGGTGGCGCTGTGACCGCGACCCGCCGCATCGCCGACCTGCTGATCCTGGCCGCGGCCTTCCTGGCGTTCTGGTATGGGCTGAACGCGGTGGTCGGCTCGACCGCGCTGCCGGGGCCCGGTCCCACCTTGTCTTACCTGGCGAATTTCGTTGGGACGACGCGCTTCCTCGAAAGCCTGGTCTCGACGCTCACCTCCTTCGCCTATGCGCTGCTGCTGGCCTATGCCATCGGCCTGTCGCTCGGCGTGTGGCTGGGGGCGCATCATCTTTCCGGCGCGGTGGGCGAGCCGATCCTGGTCGCGATCTATTCGATGCCCAAGATCACGCTCTATCCGGTGGTGCTGCTGATCTTCGGCCTCGGCATTTCCGGCAAGGTGGCGTTCGGCGCGCTGCACGGCATCCTGCCGGTGGCTTTGCTGTCGATGAACGCGATCCGCAACGTCCCACCGGTCTATCTCAAGGCCGCGCGCACCATGAACCTGTCGCGCTGGCAGGTGATCGCGACGGTGCTGTTCCCCGCGACCCTGCCGGAGATCGTCTCCGGCCTGCGCATCGGCCTCACCACCACCCTGTTGGGCGTGGTGTTGGGCGAGATGTTCGCCTCCAAGCGCGGGCTCGGCTTCCTGATGATCAACGCGATCTCGACCGTTCAGCCGGAGGAGATGCTAACCGTCGCGATTGTGCTATTCACCTTCGCCGCATCCGCGAACGGCCTGCTGCTCTGGATGGAGCACCGGCTGCATCATCGCGTGTAATCACGTCCGATAAGAACAAGGAGACTATTTTGGCCGAACAAACCCAAGCTCCGTTCCGTGCCGACCATGTCGGCAGCTTCCTGCGTCCGCCGCCGCTGCGCGACGCCATCGAGAAGGACCGCGACGGCAAGGGCAATGCCGCGGAACTGAAGGCATTGCAGGACAAATACATCCGCGAGATCGTCGCGTTCCAGGAAGGCATCGGCCTTGCGGTCGCGACCGATGGCGAATTCCGCCACGCCTCGTTCCACCACTTCCTCGAGAAGATCGACGGCACCGCCGTCGGCGGCCGCCAGGCCGAGCCGGTCGGCGCGGCGCCGAAGCCGTTCGAGCCGCGCACCTATTCGATCCATGCCAAGCTGCGCCACTCGCAGCCGATCGAAGTCGGCGCCTTCAAGTATCTCAAGGAGCGGGTCACCACCGCGACGCCGAAGGTGACCATGGCGTCCCCCACCATGCTGCTGCGCGCCGGCCGCGAAGACATCAACAAGGATGTCTACCCGACGATGGAGGAATTCTACGCCGACATCCCGAAGGTTTACCAAGAGGAGCTGCAGCAGCTCTACGACGCCGGCTGCCGCTATGCGCAGCTCGACGACACCAACTACGCTTATCTCTGCGATCCGGAGCTGCGCGCGCGCCGGCAGCTCGGCGGCGGCAATCCGGACGAATTGTCGGTGCGCTACGCCCGGCTGATCAACGAGTCGATCGCCAAGCGTCCGAAGGACATGGCCATCGGCGTGCATATCTGCCGCGGCAACTCGTCGGGCAATTTCGCGGCCCAGGGTGGCTATGAGCCGATCGCCGACGTGCTGCTGAACCAGCTCGATATCGACGGCTATTTCCTGGAATACGATGACGAGCGCTCCGGCGGCTTCGAGCCTTTGCGGTTCTTCCCGAAGGGTTCGAAGAAGCGCGTCGTGCTCGGCGTGGTCTCCTCGAAGCGCCCGGCGATCGAAGACAAGGATGAAATGAAACGCCGCATCGACGCGGCCTCGAAATTCGTCCCGCTCGAAAACCTCTGCGTCTCCCCGCAATGCGGCTTCGCCTCGACCTTCCGCGGCAACCCCGTCACCGAGGACGTGCAGAAGCGCAAGATGGAACTGGTCGTCGACATCGCCCGCGACGTCTGGGGCACCACGAAGTAGTCGAACTCTCTGTCATTCCGGGCTCGCTCCTTCGGAGCGCCCCGGAATGACGACATTCTTTTTGGACGCAAGGACATCCCATGGCCGATCTCCAGCTCAGTCTCGCGATGTCGACGAACCCGCGCTCGGCCCCGGTCCTCTCGGGCCGCATCAAGCCCGAGAGCATCACCTTCCACGCCACCGACATCCATCCGTCCGAGATCTTCTGGCGCCAGCTGCATTTCGGCGACTTCGACGTTTCCGAAATGTCTATGTCGTCGTTCCTGATGCTCACCGCCGCCGGCAATCGCGACTGGGTCGGCCTTCCGGTCTTCACCTCGCGCCGCTTCTTTCACAAGAACATCTGGGTGCGGAAGGATTCCGGCATCAAGACGCCGGCCGATCTGCGCGGCAAGCGCGTCGGCGTCCCGGAATATCAGCAGACTGCGGCGCTGTGGACGCGCGGCGTGCTGCAGCATGAATTCGGCGTCGCGCCGCATGAGATCGAGTGGTGGATGGAGCGCACCGAGCAGATGAGCCATGGCGGCGCGGTCGGCTTCAAGCCGCCGGCCGGCGTGACCGTCAACCGCATCCCGGCCGAAAAAAGCATCGGCACCATGCTGGTCGACGGCGAGATCGACGCGACGCTGTTCTATCTCCAGGACAACAACCTGGTCGACCGCAGCCGCGTGACGCTGGAGGATCATCCGGACAAGCTGCATCAGCTGTTTCCCGATCCCAGCGCCGAAGGGCGGCGCTATTTCGCCAAGACCGGGCTCTATCCGATCAACCACGGCATGGTGATCCGCCGCTCGATCGTCGAGCAGCATCCGTGGGTGGTGCTGAACATCTACAACGCCTTCCGCCTCGCCAAGGAGAACTGGCTGAAGGGCGTACACGCCGCGGCGCAGGCGCATCTCGACACCGGGTTGCTCTCGCCCGAGATGGGCGCGGTGCTGAAGCGCGATCCCTATGCCTATGGCGTGATCGGCGCGCGGCGCGAACTCGACACCATCACGCGCTATTCGCACGAGCAGGGATTGACGCCGCGCGTGCTCGGTCTCGACGAACTGTTCGCACACGCGACACTGGACGTTTAGGAGGCGCGAGACGCCACGTGACTGAACCGCATCCGTCTCAAGACCTGCGCGGACTTCCCTCGGTCGACGAGGTATTGCGCGCGCAGGCGGGGCAGGCTGCGGTGCAGCGTCATGGTCGCTCCGCCGTGGTCGCTGTGGTGCGTGACGCGCTCGCCGCGGCGCGGGAGCGGCGCGAGGCGACGAGTGTTGATCGCCTTGCCGCCGAAGCGTTGGAACGGCTGGAGAGATTGTCGCGTCCCTCGCTGCGTCCGGTGTTCAACCTCACCGGCACAGTGCTGCATACCAATCTGGGCCGCGCGGTGATTGCCGAAGAAGCGATCGAAGCCGCTGTCGCGGCAATGCGTTCGGCGATCGCGCTGGAATTCGATCTCGAGAACGGGCGGCGCGGCGAGCGCGACGATCACCTGCGCGGTCTCCTTTGCGAACTGACCGGCGCCGAGGACGCGACCATCGTCAACAACAACGCGGCCGCCGTGCTGCTGGTGCTCAACACGCTCGCCAAGGGCAAGGACGCGATCGTCTCGCGCGGCGAGCTGATCGAGATCGGCGGCGCCTTCCGGCTGCCCGAGATCATGAGCCGCGCCGGCGCGAAGCTCGTCGAGGTCGGCACCACCAATCGCACCCACGCCAGGGATTATCACGCCGCGCTCGGACCCAAGACCGGCCTGATCCTCAAGGTCCACACCTCGAATTATCGCGTCAGCGGTTTCACCGCGGAGGTGACCGCGCGCGAGCTCGCAACCATCGCGGCGCAAGCCGATGTGCCGCTGGCGCATGATCTCGGGTCCGGCACGCTGGTCGATCTCGCGCGCTTCGGCCTGGCGCATGAGCCGACCGTCGCCGAGGCGGTGAAGGACGGCGCTGGCCTCGTCACCTTCTCCGGCGACAAGCTGCTCGGCGGCCCGCAGGCCGGCTTCATCGTCGGCCGCAAGGACCTGATCGCGCGCATCAACCGCAACCCGATGAAGCGCGCGCTGCGCGTCGACAAGATGCGCATCGCCGCGATCGAGGCGACGCTCAAGCTCTACCGCGACCCCGACCGGCTGGTGCAAAAGCTGCCGACATTGCGGATGCTGGCGCGGCCCAAGGCCGAGATCGCGGCCTCGGCAAGCCGGCTTGCGCCCCTGATCGCCACGCAACTTGGCGCTGCGTTCAAGGTCGAGGTCTGCGATTGTGTCAGCGAAATCGGCTCCGGCGCTTTGCCGCTCGAAACCTTGTCCAGCGCAGGTATTGCGATCCGGCCATCCGCCACGCGCGGGGCAGGGCGCGCGCTCACGGCTTTGACCGCGGCGCTCCGCGCGCTGCCGGTTCCGGTGATCGGCCGCATCGCCGACCAGGCGCTGGTGCTGGACCTGCGCTGCCTCGAAGACGAAACCGGGTTCCTGTCGAATCTCGCAACGCTTGCGCCGCCGGCATGAAGCGATATCAGGGACGTATGGAAGGGAAACATCGCCGGTGTGATGTCCGGACTTCAAATCCGGGAGAGGCCGCTAGCCGGTCTTCGGTGGGTTCGACTCCCATTCCCTTCCGCCACACTCCTGTCATCTCCCGCATTGCATCTGAATTACGGGAATGACGATTAGACCAGGATGACGACGTCGCGCTTTTACGGTAGGTCTGCACAATGGCCAATCACGTCGACGAACACGTCGGAATCAACGGCACCCAAATCCGGTACCGCCTGGAAGGCCGCGAAGATGCCCCGGCGATCGTGTTGGCGCATTCGCTCGGCACCGATCTTCAATTGTGGGACGCGCAGGTTCCCGCGCTCGCGTCGCAATACCGCGTGCTGCGCTACGACGCCCGCGGCCATGGGCACTCCGACCCCCCCGCCGGTGGCGTGACCATCGAATTGCTGGCCGACGACCTGCTCGACCTGATCGACTATTGCGACATCCGGCGCGCGCACCTCGTCGGCATCTCGCTCGGTGGGTTGACCGTGCTGGCCGCGGCTGCGCGCAGCCATGCTGCGGTCAAGAGCGTCACCGCGGCCAGTGTCCGCGCCGTGATGTCGCCGGCGTCGCTGCAAGGCTTCGACGAACGCAACCAGATGCTGCGCGAGGGAGGATTAGGCCCGCTCACTGCGACGATGCCGCCATTGTGGCTGGCGCCGCGCACCGTCGAAACCCGCCCCGACCTCACCGAGAAGCTGCGCGCGATGATCGCAGCCACCTCGGTCGAGGGCTTCACCGCCTGCGCCGAAGCCGTGAAGACCAACACCATTGCCGCGCGCCTCGGCGCCATCAGCGTGCCGACCTTGTTCGTCGCCGCCGATGAGGACAGCGCCATTGCCTCGGAGGAGGTGCGCGACATGCAGGACCGCGTCACCGACTCGGAATTCACCCTGGTGCTCGGCGCCGGCCACCTGCCGAACATCGACCAGCCCGACGCCTTCAACGCCGCCCTGCTGCAATTCCTCGGCCGTGTCGCGCTGCCTTGACGCGGTGCCTCTTACCTCGCCCCGCTTGCGGGGAGAGGTCGGCGCGCAAAGCGCGCCGGGTGAGGGGGACTCTCACAGCACGAGGTGTGAATCATCGCTGTGACGAGCAGACAACCAATCACCAGCTTCGGCTTTTGAGACTCCCCCTCACCCGGATCGCTGGCGCGATCCGACCTCTCCCCGCAAGCGGGGAGAGGCACAGCGCGTCGTGTTGGCCCGCTTTATCAAGTCGGCTTCAGCGTGCCGTTCTGGAATCGCGCGAGGTTCTCCGTCACGCGTCCCGACAACCGCGCCATGCTGGCCTGGCTTCCGCCGCCGCCGCAATGCGGCGAGATGATCAGGTTCGGCGCATCCCACAGCGGATCGGTCGGCGGCAGCGGTTCCGGATCGGTGACGTCGATGCCGGCGCCGGCGATCTTGCCGGTCTTGAGCGCGTCGAGCAGCGCCGCCTGATCGATGATCGGGCCGCGCGCCACATTCACCAGATAGGCGTTCGGCTTGCAGGCCGCGAATTCAGCGGCGCCGATCAGCCCGCGGGTCTCGCCGGTCTGCGCGATGGTCACGACGATGAAGTCGGCACGCGCCAGCACCTCCTTGAGCTTGGTCAGCGGATGCACTTCGTCGACCAGCGGCTCGTCCTTCGGCGTGCGCGTCGCGGCGAGAATGGTCATGCCGAAAGCGCGGGCGCGCTTGGCGACCTCGCGCCCGGCATGGCCAAGCCCGACGATCGCGAGCGTGCGGCCTTCCACCGAACTCATCTTGGTGGCTTCGCTGCGCGCCCATTTGTGGGTCGGCGTGATCGCGGACCACATCGGAATCTGCCGCGTCCAGGATAGCATGAAGGCCATCGCATGCTCGGCCAGCGCCGGCGAATGCGCGCCGGCCGGTCCGGTGACCGTGATGCTCGGCGGCACCTTGGCGTGATCGAAGCCTTCGCGGCCGGCCGTGATCACATGCAGCCATTTCAGCTGGGGATTGGCGCGCAGCACCTTGCCGACCTCGGCCGAGTCATCCTCGGTGCAGTCCGGCGCGACCAATCCATCGGCGCCGGGCAGAGCCGCCTTGAGCTCGTCCATGGTGCGCACGATCACCAGATCGATGCCTTTCGCGGCCTGCAGATTCTTTGTAACCGGCGCTTCGGCCAACGACATATGCGCCCAATAGACGATCTTCATAGGGGATCCGATGTGAGGGAGGATGTTGCGGATAGTCTACGCGGCCCGGGTGGTCCCGTCGAGTTGCTGCGCGATCAACCGCATCACCTCATCGGTCTTCTCATACGGCACCATATGCGCCGCGTCCGGCACCACGACATTGCGCGCGCCGCGGATCGCCTTGGAGAATTCCTCGGCATAGAGCGCCGGCACGAAGGCATCCTTTTCGCCGAAGATCACCAGCGTATCGGCGCTGACGCGATGCAGCCGGCGGCGCAGTCCCTTGTCCGGGATCGGCCAGATGTATTTCGCGACCGTCGTCATGCCCTGCACGATGCCGACGGCCTTCTCCATCGGATCGTTCGGGAAGTTCGCCGGGTCGGCCATCGGGCCGGACGGCTTGCCGTCCTTCCACAGGATGGTGTCGATGGTCATATAAGGCCGCGCGAACAGGTCGGCGACCGGATGATCGTCGCGCCACAGCCCGAATGGCGAGATCAGCACCAGGCGCTTCACGCGCTTCGGAACATGCGCGGCGAGCTCCGCCGCGATCATGCCGCCATAGGAGTGGCCGACCAGCGTGATGCCGTCGAGGCCAAGCGCCTCGAAAATGTCGTCGTAATGCAGCGCGAGGTCATGGACATCGCGGATGTCGTCGATCTCCTCGATGTCGTTGAAGCCCGGCGACACTGGCGCAATCACCGCATAGCGCTCGGCCAAAGCCGCGATCACGGGATCATTCTTGCGGATGCCGTGCGGCCCATGCAGCCACACGACGGCTGGTCCCTTGCCGGCGCGATAGACCTGGACCTTGCGGCCGCCGGACAGTTTGAGTGTCTCGCTCTCGAACATGCGCGCTTACTCAGCCGCCACGCCGATCGGCGCGGGTCTCTGCAGTTGCGGGAGCGTGTCTTTCGGCCACCATCTGTCCTCGTATTCGCTGAAGCGGTGGCGCAGCTTCGGCATCACGTCCTGGGCGAAGCGCTGCGTGTTGTAGAGTGTGGTCTCGTGCGACATGTTGCCGAAGTGAAGCAGCAGCATCACATGTCCGACCTTCATGCGGTCGGCCATGTCGTTGAGCCGGTCAATGACGGTTTGCGGCGAGCCTGCAACCACGCAGCCGCTGTCGATGATGTCCTTCCACGAGAGATGCTTACCCTGCACCTTCTGCGCCGACTCGCGCACCGTGCTTTGCACGCCCTTGCGCATCGAAGCGATGCTCGAATAGCCCGGCGGCGCGACGAAGGCCGGATCGAGGTGGAAGCAGCGGTTGTAGAAATACTGCGCCGGCTCGGAATAGAGCCGCTCGGCTTCCGCATCGGTGTCCGCAACGCCAACGAATTGCAGGAACGCGGCGCGATTCGGATTGAAGTCGGCGCCGAGGCGATCGACCGTCTCCCAGAAATGGTCGATCACAGTGGTGCCGGCCATGTAGCCGAAGTAAGTGAGATAGGCGAACAGGAAGTCGTTCTTGATGACCCATTCCCAGGTCTCGATGCTGCTGCCACCCGGAATCCAGATCGGTGGGTGTGGGTTCTGGATCGGCGTCGGCCACGGGTTCACGTAACGCAACTGGGTGTATTTGCCGTTGAAGGAAAATGGCCGGCGCTCCTTCCAGGCGCGCAGGATCAGCTCGACGCCCTCGCGATATTTCTCGCGCAAGGTCGCCGGGTTCGCGCCGTAGCAATAGGCGGTGTCCATCGCGGTGCCGACCGGGAAGCCTGCGACCAGCCGTCCGCCCGACATCACGTCGAGCATCGCCATTTCTTCCGCAACACGGGTCGGCGGATCGTAGAGCGCGACCGAATTGCCGAGCACCACCAGCTTCGCTTTCGAGGTGCGCCGCGCCAGCGCAGCGGCCATCAGATTCGGGGATGGCATCAATCCGTAACCGTTCTGGTGATGCTCGTTGACGCAGATGCCGTCGAAGCCCATCTGCTCAGCAAATTCGAGCTGGTCGAGATAGTCGTTATAGACCTGATGGCCCTTGACCGGGTCGTAGAGCTCGGCCGCCGGCGGATCGACCCACACCGACTTGTACTTCTCTTTGAAATCCTCCGGCAGATACGGATACGGCATCAGGTGGAACCAGTGGAATTTCATGCGCTCCTCCTCAGGTCGTCGCCGACGCCGGCATTGACGCTTTCGCGGTCGAAACCCGCGATCTGCTTGTAGTCGTCCGCAACCGTCTGCAACTCTTTTTCCGTGATAACCGTATGCAAATCGTCAAAGCCGTTCGGCGCACGATCCTCAACCATCTGCATCACGCGCTCCGGTCCGCTCAGCTTGTTGCTGAGGACGATACGCGTGGTCGCCGGCCGCCGCTCGTTCTCATAGGCCGCGAGCGCGCTGTCAATGTTGGGCGCGGACGCCAGCGCGTCGGCAATCGCGCGCGCGTCGCGGATCGCCTGCGACCCGGCATTCGATCCCATCGGCCGCATCGGATGGGCAGCGTCGCCCAACAGCGTCGCGCGGCCGAAGGTCCAGCGTTCCAGCGGCTCATGATCGACGCAGGGATATTCATACACCGTCTCGGTGCGCTGGAGCAGGTCGGGAATGTCGAGCCAGTCGAAACGCCAGTCGGCAAAGGCGGGCAGGAATTCGCTGCGGTCGCCGTGCCGGTTCCAGTCCTCCGGATTGAAATGGCCCGACCGGTCGACCATGAAATCCACCGCCCAATTGGTGAGCGATTGGCCCTGGTCGAAATGCCGCTGCGACATCGGATAGACGATCACCTTCCGGTCCGGATAGCCCGCCATGATCATCGATCGTCCAGACAGGAACGGTTCGGTCACCGCGGCGCCGCGCCAGAACATCATGCCGCTCCACACGCCGGCACCGGCCTGCGGCTGCAGCTTCGCCCGCATCGCCGAATGAATCCCATCGGCGCCGATCAGCACGTCGCCGTCGGCTTCCGCGACCCCCGCGCCGGTCTTGCGGTTGACGAAGGTCGCGACCACGCGCCCGTCCGGAGTCTCGCGGTAATCCTTGAAGTGATGGCCGGTATGGATGCGCGCGCCGAGCCGCTTCTGCGCCGCGCGAAACAGGATCATCTGCAATTCGCCGCGATGGATCGAGAGCTGTGGCACCTTGTAACCGGCGTCGAGGCCGCGCGGTTCGCGCCAGATCAGCTTGCCGTGCTTGCTGAAGAAGCTCAGGTCCTTGGTCTGGATGCCGGTCGCCATCAACGGCTCTTGCAATCCAAGCTGGATCAGGTTCTTCATCGCGTGGGGCAGCAGGTTGATGCCGACGCCGAGCGCCGCCGGCTCGTTCACCGACTCGAACACATGCGCCTCGATGCCGCGCTGGTGCAGCTCCAGCGCGGTCACCAGGCCGCCAATGCCGCCGCCGACGATGAGGACCTTCATGCGGGCCCTTTGCGTTGCAGGATCTTCGGCAGCCGTTCGGCGACCGCGTCGAAGCCACGCATGATTTCGTCGTAGCGTTCCTCGACCGGCCCGCGCCGGTCCGGCTGGGTGAAGATGTAGAGCTCATTCTCTTCAATGGCGCGCAGCACCAGCGCCGCGAGGTCGAGCGGATCGAGACCCTGGGTTCCCGCCGCGCGGTATCGCGCATTGCGTTCGGCGAGTTTCGGATCGGCGAACACGTCGAGCGCGCCACCGAACCGCTCCGGCCGGTTACGTCCGTTGAAAAACATGTTGGTCTTGGTCCAGCCCGGGCACAGGACGCTGACGCCGATATTGGTGCCTTCGAGCTCCTGGCGCAGCACGTCCGAGATGCCGACGATCGCGAACTTGGTCGTGGCATAAGTACCGCCGAGCGCGCTGGCGGTGACGCCAGCGATCGACGAGGTGTTGACGATGTGACACTCCTCGCCATGCGCCTTCATATGCGGCACGAACGCCTTGATGCCATGGATGGTGCCGTAGAGGTTGACGCCGATCACCCATTCCCAATCGGAAACCGCCATGTCTTCCAGCGCGCCAGCGCGTGAGACACCCGCGTTGTTGCAGAGGACATGAACCTTGCCGAATTGCGCGATGGCGCGCTCCGCCGCGACGGCGATCTCTTCGCCGATCGACACGTCGGCCAGCGCCTTGCCGACGCGGTCGCCGTAATTCGACAGGCCGTGCGCGGCCGCGTCGAGCACCGCCTTTTCGACGTCGACCATCATCACGTTCATGCCGCGCTCGAGGAACGTGCGCGTCAGCGCAAGGCCGATGCCGCTCGCTGCGCCGGTGATGAAGGCGGTCTTGCCCTGGAATTCCTTCATGCGCCGGCCTTGCCCCTCAGGATTCCAGGAAGCCGCTCATCGAGCGCGTCGAAGCCGGCCATGACGGTGTCGATCTTCGCCTGGACGCTGGCGCGCCGGCCGGGTTCGGTGAAGATATAGAATTCCTTTTCCTCGATCGCGCGCATCACCAGCGCTGCGAGGTCGAGCGGGTCGAGCCCGTTCTTGGCGCCGTCGAGATAGGCCTGGGTGCGCGCCGCGAGCTTGGGATCATCGTGGATCCGGAAGCTGCCACCGAAACGGTCCGGGCGGTTGCGGCCATTGTCCGGCATGTTGGTCTTGGTCCAGCCGGGACAGAGCACGCTCACGCCGATATTGGTGTCCTTCAACTCATCGCGCAGCACTTCGGAGAATCCGATGATGCCGAATTTGGTCGCGGCATAGGTGCTGGCCAGCGCCTTCGGCGTGAGCCCCGACATCGAGGAGGTGCTGACGATATGGCAGTCTTCGCCATGTTCGCGCATATGCGGGACGAAGGCGCGGATGCCGTGGATGGTGCCGTAGAGGTTGACGCCGATCACCCATTGCCAGTCGGCAATGGAGATTTCCTCCATCGGGCCGGGACGTGATACGCCGGCATTGTTGCAAAGCACGTGCACCTTGCCGAACTGCGCGATCGCCTTGTTCGCGGCGTCATAGAGATTCTCGCCCACCGAGACGTCGGCCACCACCTTGCCGACCCGGTCGCCATGGTTCGACAGCCCGTGGGCAGCGGCTTCCAGCGCGGTCTTTTCGACGTCGACCATCATCACGTTCATGCCGCGGTCGAGGAAGGCGCGCGCCAGCGCAAGGCCGATGCCGCTCGCCGCGCCGGTGACGAAGGCGGTCTTGCCCTGGAAATCCTTCATGCGTTCCCCGTGCTTTTCGATTGCGCGCATTCAATCTAACGTGCGGCCAACAATCAATGGCGGAGGGCATGCGATGGCGGGTAATCTCGAGGGCAAGGTTGCATTGGTGACCGGCGCGGCGAGCGGCATGGGCCGCGTGATGGCGAAAAGCCTGGCGGCGTCCGGCGCAACCATCGCCGCATTCGACGTCAACGTCGGGAATCTGATGTCCCTGACGCGCGAGCCCGAATTCGCGGGCAGCGCGCTGCTCACGATCGCCGGCGACGTGTCGCAGACGGCGGATTGCCGGCGCGCCGTCGAGGAAACGGTCCAGGCCTTTGGCAGCCTCGATATCCTGATCAACTGCGCCGGCATCTCGCTGGTGCCGATCATGCCGCAGGGACACAAGGGGCCGCTGCGGTTCTGGGAGACCGATCCGGAGGGCTGGAAGAAGGTCCACGGCATCAACAATGTCGGCGCGTTCCAGATGGCTCATTTTGCGGTCAGGCCGATGATGGCAAAGGGCTGGGGCCGCATCGTCAATATCACCACCAGCTTCGACACCATGCTGGCGGCGAATTTCAGCCCTTATGGATCGGCCAAAGCCGCGCTGGAGGCGGCAACCGTCGCCTGGGCAAAGGAGCTCGCCGGCACCGGCGTCACCGTGAATATCCTGGTGCCCGGCGGGCCCACCAACACGCCGTTCCTCCCCGAGGAGACGCGCTCGCATCCCGGGCTGGTGCAACCGGAAGTGATGGGCTTGCCGATCGCATGGCTGGCGTCGCCGGCCTCGGACGGTATCACCGGCCGCCGCTTCATCGCGCGCGACTGGGACGCGGCGCTTACACCGGCCGCCGCGGCGGAGAAATGCGGCGCCCCGGCGGCCTGGGCCGAGATGGCGGCAAGGGCCGCCGCGACCCGCGGTTTCGGTTCCACGACGGAGTAAAGCTGTCAAAAGCCGGCGGTCCAGATCGACCGCACTGCTTTTTTGATATTAAATCATCAGGCGTTGAATGCGAGGGAGGCTCAGATGGCCAGGATGTTTGTGGATTGCCGCGATTACCCTAGCGAGATGAACTGCACAGTTTCGATTGCCGCGGACACCAAGAAAGAACTCGTCGATGCGGCCGTGCAACACGCCGTCGCCGTGCATGGTCATCACGACAGTCCGGAATTGCGCGAGGCGCTGGGTAACATGATCAAGACCAGCTAGCGCAAAGGGAGAACGCCGATGACCGCTTTCAATGCCGTGCGTTTCCGGGTGAAGCCGGGCCGCGATCAGGAATTCCTGGATGCTCACAAGGCCGTCGAGGCCGCGTGGCCGGGCCTGATTCATGCCAACATCGTCAAGACCGGCGATCGCTCCTATTGCATTATCGCCGAGTGGAAGGACATCGACGCGATGGCCAGCGCGCGGCCGAACATGATCGCGACCCTGAATTCCTTCCGCGATACGCTCGAAGACCTTGGCGGCGGTCTCGGCGTCACCGATGCGGTAGCGGGTTCGGTCGTGTTGGCGCTGAAATAGCGCGCGCTCACCAGCCTGCGCTCTAGGACTTGTTCTCGCGCTCCCAGCGTTCGGCAAAATCATAGCCGTCCATGATGCGTTGGTGCCGGTCCTGCAGCCACGCCCGCGTATCGGGATGTGTGATGAGGAAGAATTGGCCGGCGCGGATGCCGTCGAGCACGCGTACGCCGACCTCGTCCGGATGCAGGCCGGCCGCGATCTCCGCCGGCGTCTCAGCGAAGTCATTGCGTCCGCCGACGGTCGTGTCGCGATGCGCCGCGGACGAGGTGTAGATCTCAGTGTTTACGGCCGCCGGCGTCAGCACCGAGACGCCGATCCCGGTCCCTTCAAGATCGTGCGCCAGTGCTTCCGACAGCGCAACCACGGCGAATTTTGATGCGGCATAAGAGCCGGTGCCGCGCTTGCCGACCTGCAAACCGGCCATCGACGCGGTGTTGACGATATGCCCGCCTTCGCCATGCGCCTTGATGCGTGGCACGAAGGCCTGGATGCCGTGGATCACGCCATAGAGATTCACGCCGAGCAGCCAGTTCCAGGTCTCGTCGGGGATCTCCGCCATCGGCAGTCCGCGCACCACGACACCGGCATTGTTGCAGACCAGGTGGATCTTGCCGAATTCGCGCTCGACCTGATCGGCGGCGCGATGCACCGAATCGTGCTGCGAGACATCGGCCTCGATCGCGATGGCGCGGCCCTGGCCGAGGCCGCGCACTTGCGCCAGCGCTTCGCCCAGCTTGTCGCCGCGACGATCGAGCATCGCGACCGCCATGCCGTTGCGCATGAAAGTGCGCGCCAGACCTAATCCGATGCCTGACGCCGCGCCGGTGACGACCGCGACTTTGCCAGCGAAATCCTGCATTGCGTATCAGTCCTCGATTTCGGTCAGGCTATAGGCGCGCGAAGCGGCCTTGTGAAACAGCCAGGCCTTCTCGTCGGCGGAATATTTCTCGGCGAGACGCTTGAACGCGTTCCAGCAAACCTTGTAGCTGCACCCGACCTTGTCGACCGGGAAGTTGCTTTCGAACATCGCGCGCTCCGGCGTGAAAGCGTCGATGCAGGTCTCGATGTAAGGCCGCCAGGTCTGCGCGAGTTGCTCCGACGACGGCGGTCGCGGCTGCTTCTCGAATTCGAAGCCGAACATCGGCATCGTCAGCCCGCCGAGCTTCACGTAGACATTTTGGCACTTGCCAAGCTCGGTAATTGATTTGCGCCATGGCGCAAGCTGCTCGTCGCGTTTGCCGGCCAGCGGCCCGACACCGAGCACGCAGCCGACGTGATCGAGGATGATCGTGGTGTCGGGAAATGCTCGCGCCAAGTCGGTCACCTCCGCGAGCTGGGTGTGAAATACCAGCGCGTCGAAGGTGAGGTCCAGCGGCGCAAGCTCGGCGAATCCCTCGCGCCACTTTGCATCCATCATGATCCGGTGCGGCGGCACGAGCGGCGTGATAACGTAATCGTCATGACGCGCCGTCGAGTAACGGATGCCGACCAGGCGTTCGCTCGCCACGACCTGCGCCTCCAGCACCTCGCGCACGCGCTCGCCGATCCGGAAATCGGCGTGGCTGACAATTCCCTCGCAGGCACGCGTGGCGCCGTAATTGCCGCTCGCGCTCATTGCGGCGATACCGTTGACGAACTCGGTCTCACCGACGCATTTCAATTCGTCGGGACCATCGGCGCGATACATCGAACGGCACTGAATGAACACCGTCGAGCGGATGTCGTGCCCGGTGTTGGTGTCGTCGAGCAATTCGTCCAGCAGGTAACGTGTGCCGGCGCGATCCCAGAGGTGGTGATGCGGATCGATGATCGGCTGACCGGGGTCGATTACCTTTTCGTCCTGGAGTGCGAGCCAGTCTTCGCGCAGCGGATACATCACCGAGCCATGCGGGTCGGTGCTTCGTGATACTGGCATGTCAGTCTCCCCAGACGTCGCGTGCGGTGTCGACGATCAGCGCTAGTTTGGCGAATTGCTGATCGATTGTGAGGTCGTTGCCTTCGGCGGTCGAGGCGAAGCCGCATTGCGGCGACAGGCAAAGCTGCTCCAGCGGCACGAATTTCGCCGCCTCGTCGATCCGGCGCTTCAAGGCGTCCTTGCTCTCGAGTTGCGGTGTCTTGGTGGTCACGAGGCCCAGCACCACCATCTTGCCCTTGGGCACGAAACGCAGTGGCTCGAAGCCGCCGGAGCGTTCGTCGTCATATTCGAGGAAGAACCCGTCCACGTCGAGTTGCCCGAACAGCGCTTCCGACACATGCTCGTAACTGCCTTCGCTCATCCAGCCGGATTTGAAATTGCCGCGGCAGATATGGGTGCAGATCGCCATGCCGGCCGGCTTCTGCGCGACCGAGGCATTGAACATCTCGATATAGCGCTGATGCTGCGTGCCGGCGGCGTCGCCCACTTGCGCCCGGCGGTTGGGATCATTGAGGAAGGCGAAGCTGGTGTCGTCGAGCTGTAGGTAGCTGCAGCCGAGCGCAGCGAGCGCCGCGATCTCCTGCCGGTAGATACCGGCGATGTCGGCATACAGCGCGTCATCGTCGGGATAGACGCTGCGGTCGACGCCGCGTCCGGCCGGGTAATGCATCATGCTGGGCGAGGGGATGGTCTGCTTTGCGGTGCGCGTCGTCACGGATTTCAGGAAGGCGAAATCCTCGCCAAAGATCGGCTTGTCGAAGCGGAGCTTGTTGACCTTGTATTCCTCGAAGGTGAAGGCGAGGTCACCGGTGCCGCCAGTGAACGGCACGCGCACTGTACGGCCAAGCTTTTCGACGCCGCCGATGCCGTATTTGAAATCCATCACCCAGTCGATGCGGCGGTGCTCGCCGTCGGTGATGCCCTGCAGGCCGATATCCTGCTGGCGCTGCACCACGTCGCGGATCGCGGCGTCTTCCTTGGCGCGCAACTCGGCCGCCGTGATGCGGCCGGCCGCATGCGCCTCGCGTGCCGTGAGCAACTCCTTCGGCCGCAACAGGCTGCCGACATGGTCGGCGCGGAATGGCGGCTTGGTGCGTGCGGCCATGAGTGGGCGTTCCTCGGTGTGTTTTCTCGCCGTCATGCCCGGCCATGACGAACGATAATTATTTGTCTTCCATCGGTCTAGACATTCGTCTCGATCACATCGACACCGCGTATCCGGTCGATCAGGTAGATCAGCCCGCGCTCGTCCATCGTCACGTCGTTCGATGACGCGCGCTCGGCGCCTTTCGGCGCGTCCGGCTCGTAGAAGCCCACTTCGCGCGGTGCAAACGGATCGGCGACGTCGAACAGCCGCAGGCCCTGCGCGAACCAGGCGAATGGAATCACCGTGCCGGTGAAACGTTCGGATGGCTGGTGGCAGCCGGTCATGTTCGGCGCGTTGGCGCCGGGGTCGATGCCCGGCACGTTGATGGTGGCGATCGGCGTCGGCAGCGTCTCGTCGGTGATGTCGAACACCCACGAGAAAGCGGGCGGGCAGGGGCGCAGCTTGGCGACGTCCTCGTCCGCGACCACCATGATCTTCCGGCCCTTCAGCGGCTCCGGCATCACCAGGCAGGTATGGGTCGGATGCGGGAAGGCCGGGCTGCGGCGGTTCTCGGATATCAGCTTCGGCTTCGACAGGTCGGAAATGTCGAGGATGAAGAACCCATGATGCCAGTAGCTCACATAGAGCCGGTCGCCATAGCGCAGCGGGTGGTGGCATTTCGGCTCGACGAAGTCGTGCCAGGGATAAGCCTCGCCGCCGGCCTCCCATTGGCCGGGAATCCACCAATGCCCGACCTCGACCGGCTTGGCCGGGTCCTTCAGGTCGAGGATCACCGGGATGTTGCCGATGAAGCCCTTCTTGCTCGCGGACACATAGGCGTAGCGGCCGTCGAAATCGTAGCGGTGCACGCCGACGCCCTCGGTCTCCCACTTCGCGATACGCCGCGGCTCGCTCGGCTTCGAGACGTCGTAGATCGCCAGGCCGCCGCGGAAATCCGGCACGACCTTTCCGTCGACCTCGTGATTGACGATCATGATGCCGTTCTTCACGCGCACCTTGTGCGAGTGCCAACCCGGCGGCAATTCGAGCCGCGCCAGCACGCGCGGATTTTTCGGATCGGCGATGTCGACGATGGTCGTGCCCGCCGGCGCGCGCATGTGGCCGATATACAGCGTGGTTCCATCCACCCAAACCTGCCCACCGCCGGCGCAGTCGATGTGAGAAACCAGCTTGGTATTCTTCGCGTTCGGCATGGGGGTGGATTCCTGGTGCGGCGGGTAACCAAACGGCTTTGCGACGGATTGTCCAGTCGTCGAAAAATGTCTCGAAAACTTCGCGATCGTCGCTAGAGGAACATTAGCCAGCCTCTTTAACTGACGGCCGAACGATCAGGGCACAGCCGCCGAACAGACCGGGACAACGCGTCAGATGCTTTAACAATGGAGCGATTGGCGGGTCAGTGGCGCCATGCTAACACCCGGTTGCACCAGCAAGAGCAGTCAGGCAGCGGGTTGAATGGTTGCGTATGGCATCCCGTCGGTAGACGCACGGCCGGGCCGATTCCGGTTCCTGGCCGATGCCTTGGTCGGCCGGCTGGGCGTGAATATCAGCCTCGGCCTGCTGGTGCTGTTTCTGATCTTCCTGTCGGTCTATCCGCTGGCAATGCTTTTCTACGGCAGCGTCCACTCGACGCCGCCCGGCGCTCCCGGCGAGTTCAATCTCGACGGCTACCGGCAGATGGTGACGGCAGAAAATTTCCAAGTTCTGCTCAACACCGTCGGTATTGCCCTCATCACCTCCACCATCTCGATCACGATGGCGGTGTTCCTGGCCTGGATCGTGGCCCGGACCGACACGCCGTTCAGCCGTCAGTGGGAAGTGCTGATCACGCTGCCGTTCTTCATCCCGCCGATCCTGACGGCCATGGCCTGGGCGATGCTCGGCAACGCCAAGATCGGCGCGATCAACCAATTCTTCAAATGGGCCACCGGCGCGAGCTTTTCCCCGATCGACGTCTATTCCTATTGGGGCGTGGTCTGGCACCTGATGCAATACGGCATCCCGTTCCTGTTCCTGCTGACGGTCGATGCCTTCCGCGCGATGGATCCGGCCTTGGAAGAGGCGGCTAGCATGTCGGGCGCGTCGCGCTGGCGCGTGTTCCGCACCACGACACTGACCTTGATGCTGCCGGTGCTGCTGAGCGCCTTCGTGCTGAGCTTCATCCGCGGGGTCGAGGCTTTCGAGTCCGCGCTGTTCTTCGGCACGCCCGCGGGCGTGAAGGTGATCACCACCACGATCTTCGATTCGATCACGCAACGCGCGGTGCCGGAATATCAGCTTGCGACCTCGATCGCATTCAGCGTCATGGCGCTGATGTTCCTGCTGGTGATCATCCAGTGGCACATTTTGCGCGGCCGCAGCTTCCAGACCGTGACCGGCAAGGGCTACAAGCCGAAGGTGATCGCGCTCGGCCGCTGGCGCTGGGCCACCTTCGCGTTCCTCTGCGTGTTCTTCTTCATCACCACGATCCTGCCGGTCGGGCAGATCGCGCTTGGCTCGGTGTTCAAGTTCGTCGGCTTCTACCGCTGGAACATGCTGACGCTCGAGCATTATTCGACCATCATGAATAACGGCGAGCTGTGGCGCGCGATCCGCAATACGCTGTGGCTCGGGCTGGTCGGCGCGACCACCACGATGATGCTCGGCACCATCGTCGCCTATGTTACGGTGCGGACCAAATGGCGCTATCGCAAGGTGGTGGACGCGCTCGCCTGGCTGCCATGGATGATGCCGGGCGTCGTGCTCGGTGTCGGGCTGTTGTGGGCGTTCGCCTTCCTGCCGCGCAATATCCCAATCTACGGCACGATCTGGGCGCTGCTGTTTGCCTATCTCGCGCTCGGCATGCCGCTCGCATCGCGCATCATGTCGGGCGCCTATACCCAACTCTCATTCGACCTGGAGGAATGCTCGCGCGTCCATGGCGCAAGCTGGCTCCAGACGCTGCTGCGCATCCTGGTGGCGTTGTCCTGGCCCTCTTTCGCGGTCGGCTGGGTGCTCACCTTCTTCGGCATCCTGCGCGAATTATCGGCGTCGATCCTGCTGTATTCGGTCGGCTCGGAGGTCCTGTCGGTCGAACTCTACAAACTCTGGACCAACGGCCAGGCCGAACAAGTGAGCGTCGTCGGCCTGATGCTGATAGGGTTGGTCATCATCTTCCGGTGGATCCAGATCCAGTTCCTGAATCGCCAGATCAGTGCGATCTAAACGCCGGAATCACGCTAAAGACTTGTCTTGTTAAAAACGTCAAAGGGAGAACAACATGCTTCGCAGTGCAATTCGTTTACTGGCGGCGGGGACCATCGCGGTCGCCTTTGCCGGCTCGGCCGCGGCCCAAAACCAGGCCGACTGGGACAAGGTGATCGCGGAGGCCAAGAAGGAGGGCAAGGTCTCGCTCTACACTTCGACGCTCGGCGCCCCGTTCCACCTCGACATCATCAAGGCGTTCCAGGCGAAGTACGGCATCACCATCGAACTGCTCGACGTGCGCGCCAGCGAGCTCGATGAGCGTATCCGCACCGAGCAGGCATCCGGCCGCTACAATGCCGACGTGGTCCAGCATGGATCGGCTTCGCTCCTCACCACCTATGACCGGCCCGGCATCCTGCAGGCGCGCGGCACCGTGCCGAACCAGAAGAATCTCGGAACGCTGTTCGCCGAAGGCGCGTCCGACACGCGGATTCCGAGCTACGTGCTGCCTTACGGTATTCTCATCAATACCGATCTGGTGAAAGGCGCCGACGAGCCGAAGAGCTGGAAGGACCTGCTCAATCCGAAGTGGAAGGGCAAGATCGTCTCCGACGACTTCCGCGCGCTTGGCGGCGGCTCGGTGTTCTTCTCGGTCACCGAGGACAAGCTCGGCAAGGACTTCCACGAGAAGCTGTCTCAACAGGGCATCATCTTCTCGCGCGACGTCGGCAATGACGAGCGTCGCGTCGCGGCCGGCGAATATCCGATGCGCATTCCGCAACTGGCCTCGAATACGCTGCGGATGAAGGGTCTACCCATTAAGCTGGTGATCCCGGAAGAGGGCATGACCTTCGTCCGCTTCGATCTCGGTATCCTCAAAGGCGCGCCGCATCCGAATGCCGCCAAGCTGCTGACCGACTTCTATCTCAGCCCGGAGGCGCAACTGATCTATGCCAATGCCGGCATGGGCTCGGTCATTAACGGCGTCGGCGAGAAGGTCACGTCGGACGCCAAGGCGTTTGCCGGCGCCAAGTTCCTCGGCACCAACAATCCCGACACGCTGAATGCACAGCTCGACAGGGCGAAGGCTTTGTACAAGTAAGGACTAAGCCGGGCGCATTCACGACGCGCCCGGGTTCTGGTTCGCGATGCTGAATGGCTGGGCATGCCGTCCGAGTGACAGCGTCCCGGCCATTCGTTTTTCCAACATGTCGAGTCGTGGTCCCGGCCGGTCCTTTTTGTGCGAATCGGACTGTTTTCCGCCAAAGGCGTCTTGGACCGTCCATGGCAAGCTGATAGCCTTTGCGACAGCACGACGCGGAACACCCGCGCGTGGAAACTAAATCCGGACAAACCGGGTCATCACAGGGGAGGATGCCAAGATGAAGCGTCTCGCTACATTTGCGTCTGTTGCTGCCGGCGTCGTCATGCTGGCCGCGCCTGCAATCGCTGCCGAAATGGTGTTCGGCTCGTGGCCGCCGGCCGGCGACTACATGAATCGCGTCGCCTTGCCGAAGGCCTTTGCGGACATCGCCAAGGAATCGAATAACGCCGTGACCTGGAAGCTGGTGCCGGGCGGTCAGCTCGCCGATCCTAAGGCGACGTTCCAGGCGGTGCAGGACGGCTTGATGCAGGGCGGTCTCGGCATCTCGACCTACGTCCCGAACCTCATTCCGTCCACCAACACCGTCTATTCCACTGTGGTGTTCGGCGACGACACCATTGGTGCATCGGCTGCGGCGCTCGAGACGGTGCTGCTCAATTGCCCGTCCTGCATCGACGAGTTCAAGAAGATCAACACCATTGCGGCCTCGGGGTGGACCTCCTCGCCGTATCAGTTGGTCTGCACCTCGCCGATCAAGTCGCTGGCGGAGTTCAAAGGGAAGCGCGTGCGCGCGACCGGCGGCAACGGCGAATTGATGACCATGCTGGGCGCCACGCCGGTGGCCGCCACGCTGGTTGAGGCGGTCGGCCTGCTGCAGCGCGGTGGTCTCGATTGCCAGTTCGGCGTGCATGCCTGGCTGAAGATCTTCGGTTATGCCGACTTCGCCAAGAATCTGATCGAGTACCCGCTCGGCCTCACCGGTCCCGCGTTGAGCATCTGGAATCGTGAAGCGCTCCAGAAGCTGACGCCGGACCAGCAGAAGACCTTCCTCAGGACCCAGGCGCGGGTCTCTGCCGATATGATCTCGGGCTTCTTCGTCAAGGAGAATAACGACGTTCTTGAGGAAATGAAGAAGACCAAGGGCCTGCAGGTGATGGCGCCGACCGATGGTGCGGCCTGGGGCGAGATCGCCAAGAAGTATGATGCGGCCCAGCGCCAGAAGAACATCGCCGATGCGAAGCAGTTCGGCGTGAAGGATCCGGAGGCGATCATCGAGGCCTATGCGAAGAACCGCGACAAGTGGGCCAAGATCTCCAAGGAGGCCGGCAACGACCTCGAGAAGCTGACCGCCGCGTTCCAGCGCGAGATCTACGACAAGGTCGATCTCATGAAGATGTGACGATCGCGCGGGACGGGCGGCTTCGCAGCCGCCCGTCTTCGCACGAGGGGACGCAAACCGCGCCGCCATTAGCCGGGCCGAGCGCCACAAACAAGAGCCCTAAAAAGGGCAGGCGGGGGACGCGTCATGGTTGTTGTCGACAAGCTCCTGAAGTGGTTCGAATACCCGATCAACGCGATGCTGTGGCTCGCGATCATCGCCGCTGTCGCGATGATGCTGCACGTCTCGGTCGACGTGACGGCGCGCTTCTTCAATCATCCGTTCGCCGGAACCACCGAAGTGGTGGCCGGCTGGTACATGATCGCGATCGCCTTCCTGCCGTGGGTCTGGATCGCCCGGAATGACAGTCACATCGTCGCCGGCATGTTTCAGCATATCGGTGGCCCGCGTTTCGAGTATTGGCTCGAGATCGCGGTGAAGATCGTCACCGTGCTGTTTCTCTATATCTTCACCTGGCAGACCTATCGCCGCGCGGTGCAGCAGACCTTTGCCGGCCCGCAGGGCGAGGTCTGGCAGGTCGGCGGCAGCTTCATCCCGATCTGGCCGGCCCGCTGGCTGTTGCCGGCCGCCGGCCTGTTGATGGGCGTCTATCTGGTGCTGCGCATCATTCGCGACCTCGGGGGTGGTTACCAGCCGCCGTCGACGCCGGCTTCTGCTGCGGGCGCGGAGCTCTGATCATGGAACCGCTTACGCTTGCCCTGGTCAGCCTTGGCGCCATGCTGGTCCTGCTGGCGCTACGGCTTCCGATCGGCGTCGCGATGGGCGTCGTCGCCTTTGCCGGATTCTGGTACGCGCGAAATCTGAACGTCGCGCTCAGTGTGGTGCGCGACGCGCCATTCGCCTTCGCCGCGAGCTGGGATCTGTCGGCGATCCCGATGTTCCTGCTGATGGGTGCGGTGGCGGGCGCCTCGGGCATCGGCACCGGCCTGTTCCGCGCCGCGCTCGCCTGGTTCGGCTGGATGCCCGGCGGGCTCGCGGTCGCGACCAACTGGGCTTGCGCCGGCTTCGGCGCCGCCTCGGGGTCGAGCGTCGCGGCCGCCGCCGTGATGGCGCGCCTCGCCGTGCCGGAGATGCTCAAGCAGAAATACGACAAGGGCCTCGCGACCGGCGTATGCGCCAGTGGCGGCACGCTCGACGCGCTGATCCCGCCGAGCATCTCCTTCGTCATCTACGGCATCTTCGCTGAAGTCTCGGTCGCCAAGCTGCTGATCGCGGGCATCCTGCCGGGGATCCTCACGGCGGTCTTCTACATGATCATGATCATCGGCCGCTGCTGGCTCAATCCGTCGCTCGGGCCGCCGCTGGTCGTCACCGACCGTGCGGCTTTGTGGCGCGAACGCTGGGCCTCGCTCGGCCAGATCTGGCCGATCGTGATCCTGATCGTCGGCGTCATCGGCGGCCTCTATAGCGGCACCGTCACGCCGACCGAGGGCGGCGCGGCCGGCGCGGTGCTGGCGATCGCAATCGGCGTGATGCGGCGGCAGCTGTCCTGGGCCGGCCTTATCGATTCGTTCAAGGATGCGGTCGGCACCACCTCGCAGCTGTTCTTTGTCGGCATGGGCGCGATCATTTACACCAAGTTCCTGGCGCTGATCGGCACCGCCGCGATGTTCACCGAACTGATCGGCTCCTGGTCGGTCGACCCGCTGCTGCTGGTGATCGCGGTGTCGCTGATCTACGTCGTGCTCGGGACCTTCATGGATCCGCTCGGCATGATCCTGCTGACGATCCCGGTCTTCGTTCCGATGTTCACCGCGCTCGGCCTCGATCTGGTCTGGCTGGGCGTGCTGGTGGTGAAGTATATCGGCATCAGCCTGCTGACCCCGCCGGTCGGCTTCAACATCTATGTGGTCGCCACCGCGACCGGCAACACGATCCCGTTGAAGACGATCTATCGCGGCTGTTATTGGGTCCTC
>CANKHJ010000043.1 GCA_947481635.1 Bradyrhizobiaceae bacterium | reverse complement strand
GGGCCAACAAACCGGGCGCAGCGGCAACACATCAGTGTTGGACGCGGTCATCAGTCCGCAACGGCGGTCAAGCACGCGCCGAAAACGTCATTGTTCGAGGTGCCCTTATGGCAATGCAGGTGCTCGTATGCTAGGCTATACGCGCGAACTGAACCGTGTTTTTCGCCAAACGTGGCATGCTTGGTTCGCAGCCAATCCGGAAACAAAGTAGCATGGTTCAGGCAACGCACGAAGATTTTTCCAGAGAAGAACCAGTCGCGGGCAGCTCGGATCGTTCATTCGGGCTCGTGATGGCTGCTGTCTCGGCTCTTATCGCGTCATACAATTTGTGGCTCGACGGCGGCATTTGGCCCTGGGCAGTTGGAGTCAGTCTTATCTTGCTAATCGCTGCGACAACCTATCCATCCATCCTCGGCCCACTGAACCGCTATTGGTTGAAATTCGGACTGCTAATTCATAAAGTTGTCAATCCCCTCATCATGGGACTGATATTTTTCGGCGCGGTTTGGCCCACCGGCCTTATTATGCGAGCAAGAGGCAAGGACCTGCTGCGGCTCAAACTGGATCCAACGGCAGAAACCTACTGGATCGTCCGGCACCCCCCTGGTCCGGCGCCGGAAACGATGAAAGAACAGTTTTAAGGGTAGCGAGATCATGGAATTTCTGGCCGACTTTTGGGCATTCTTGCGCGTACGAAAGAAGTTCTGGATGATTCCGATTCTCGTATTGATGGGCCTGTTTGTTGGGCTGCTGGCTCTGACGCAAGGTTCCGCGGTCGCCCCCTTCATATACACCCTGTTCTAGCTAGTCTCGTGCGCATCCTTGGCATTTCAGCCTTCTATCATGACAGCGCCGCGGCGCTGGTGGATCATGGTCGCATCGTTGCGGCTGCCCAAGAAGAGAGATTCACTCGCAAAAAGCATGATGCGTCATTTCCACACAACGCTATTTCCTATTGCCTTGAGGAAGCGAACGTCACGCTTGGTGACATCGATCACATTGCTTTTTACGACAAGCCATTTCTGAAGTTCGAGAGACTGCTCGAGACTTACGTCGCGATGGCGCCGAACGGCTTCCGTTCATTCAAAAAGGCGATCCCGCTCTGGATGCGTGAGAAGCTTTTCCAAAAGGGGCAATTGCGGAATGAGTTCAGGCAGATCGATGAGGCATTTAGCAAGACCGCCGAAATCCTCTTTTGCGAACATCACCTGAGCCATGCGGCGTCGGCATTCTACCCCTCGCCTTACGAAAGCGCTGCAGTACTGACGATGGACGGCGTGGGCGAATGGGCAACGACATCGGCCGCGATGGGCACCGACAATCGCCTGGAGATCTTCCAGGAGATTCATTTCCCGCATTCGCTCGGACTGCTCTATTCAGCCTTCACTTA
Organism: Bradyrhizobiaceae bacterium; assembly: GCA_947481635.1. Classification (GTDB taxonomy): domain Bacteria; phylum Pseudomonadota; class Alphaproteobacteria; order Rhizobiales; family Xanthobacteraceae; genus CANKHJ01. Next base: position 26,029 of record CANKHJ010000043.1, on the reverse strand, counting down.
TTATACGGGCTTTAGAGTCAATTCCGGCGAGTATAAGGTCATGGGGCTCGCCCCCTACGGCCAGCCAAGATTCAAACAGGCTATTCTCGACAATCTGATCGATCTGAAGACCGACGGATCATTCCGACTCAATATGTCATATTTCGATTACTGCACCGGCCTGACGATGACCAACGAACGGTTTTCGAAGCTTTTCGGTGAACCGGTCCGACAGCCGGACAAGCTGCTGACCTCGTTTCATATGGATGTCGCCGCTTCCATTCAAGCCGTGCTTGAGGAAGCAGTGCTTCGTCTGGCGCGCAGCCTTGCCAAACAAACAGGTGCGAAGAATCTTTGTCTGGCCGGCGGGGTCGCACTTAATTGCGTCGCCAATGGAAAAATACTTCGTCACGGAGTTTTCCAGAACATCTGGATTCAACCGGCAGCGGGAGATGCGGGGGGCGCCGTCGGCGCGGCGTTGGCAGCCGCCCACATTTACAAGGGCGAGCCGCGCAAAATCGAACCCGGCGATGGTATGGCAGGATCGTTCCTGGGGCCGGTTTACCCGCAACCCAATATTGAGAAACGACTGCAGGCGGTTGGGGCGGTTTTTACAGTCCTTACGCAAGAGGCCATGATCGACACAACCGCCCGGGCGCTCGCTGACCAGCAAGCCGTAGGCTGGTTTCAAGGCCGGATGGAATTCGGACCCCGTTCACTCGGGGCCCGTTCTATTCTCGGCGACGCGCGCTCCACGTCGATGCAGAAGACACTCAACCTAAAGGTGAAATATCGAGAGAGCTTCAGGCCCTTCGCTCCAGCCGTGCTCCTCGAAGATTGCGCCGATTGGTTCGAACTCGATACTGACAGTCCTTACATGTTGATCGTTGCCGATGTGCGGGAGGGTCGGCGGCGGGCAATGACGGCTGAGGAAGAGACGCTGTTCGGAATCGACAAGCTCAATATCTCTCGATCCGAGATTCCGGCGGTAACCCATGTCGATTATTCGGCCCGGGTACAGACCGTTCGCGAGGATAACAATCCGGCATTCCACCTTTTGCTATCTCGCTTCAAGGAATTGACCGGATGCCCGGTGTTGGTCAACACCAGCTTCAACGTTCGTGGAGAACCAATAGTCTGCACGCCAGAAGATGCATTCCGCTGCTTTATGGGCAATGAGCTAGATCTCCTGGTCATCGGAAATTGTGTAATGCGCAAAGCAGATCAGGATGCCCGGCTTAAGGTCGATTACAGCTCGGCCTTTGAACTGGATTAGCGCCAAATTTCATCGCGACTGATTAAATCCCAGTGCCATTCCGCCTCAAAGGAACTCACGTGTGCTGAAAGCTATTCGAGCCGTATTGCAGATCGCCACAGGCTTGCTTGTAGCTTTCGGCGTTATCGCATTCATTTTTTTCATGCTCGAAACGCGTGCAAAGCAAGTCATGACCGCGTCGACGCTAGAGAGTGGCGCGCTCGCGTTGAAATCGCTTTGCGAAGCGGCGGGCTCCGGTTTTCAGCAGTCCATGAGTGTTAATCGCATCGCCGCTCGTTCAATGCAATACTGGCTTCCGGACGTTGACCTCATGAATATCCCTGCGAAGGAGCAGGATGAATATAGGATCGTGCTGATCGGAGGGCTCGGCAACCAGCTTACCGACCACCCAAGGCCGAGGAGCTTCGAACTTCCCAAGCTGATTGAGCAGGCGGTCTCAATAAGTGCCGCCTTGGGCAACCGGCCAATCCGCGTTTTAAATTTTTCGGCATATGGGACGAATACGTACCAGAACTATCTTGCGATGAATTTGGCTGATAATTTTGGACAAAATTTGAAACCCGACCTGATCGTCGCCCACGTTGGCTTTAACGACTGGGTTATTCCTTTCCACTTCGAGCAACTGCCGGAAGTCCATTGCGGATATACGCGCCATGTCGCCGCGCCGATGTACGCAACGCGCCCGTTTCTATTTCCGCCTAGCCTACATTGGGCAGACTGGCTCTTCCCCAATATCATGGAGCGGACGCCGATAGGCTCTTTCATAAAGAACATTTACGATCCGGACTTCTTCATTCAGGCCGGCCGCGAGGGATATAAGCGCCATCGTGGCATCCAATGGAGCGACATCCGCGAGATGATGAACGACCGAGCTATTCCTTTTTTTATTTCCGCCATGAAGTCCATCAAGCGCGATCAGCGTGGTGTCCCCATTCTTGTGATGTGGCAAGGAGCCACTCAGGAAGAGATCGACGCGTTTGGGGCCCCAGAGCGGGTCCTTGAAAAAGGCTTCTATAAGAACATGTATACGCGCGCGAAGTCCGAACTCACCAATTATGTCGACAATGGCTGGGCCTTCGTCAATGTCAACGATGTGGCGGCGAGCGAGTCCCGGCCAATCAGCGCTGACCCAAATCAAGACATGCAGAGGTTCATTGCTCGAATTGTTGCCTCAGAGATCATAGCGGGGATCGAAAAAAAGGGCATGGCACAATGACCCCAACACGTATGAAGAGCCCCTCCGCCCACAAGGTTGCTTTCTCGGCGCTGCTTGTGGTGGTGATCTTAGTTACGGCGTTTCTTATGCTTCTATGCCTGGATTTCATGATCGGCAGGCTGCATCGCGAATCGTCGCTCTATCCGGAAAAAATGGCCCCCACTGTATTTGATATGTACCCTTATTCTGTTGGACATATGGGCGCGAATTTCGTTTGGGAAAATGAAATTCGTATTGGTCAAATGGGCTATTGGTATCCTGATTTTGATTTTGACAAACCACCGAAAAAACTGCCGAACGAATATCGAATTATCTTGATCGGCGGATCAGGCGCCCAGGGGCAAGGCGCAACTATTCCGAACGACACGATGCTGTACCGGCAGATCGAGCATCAACTCAACAAATTCGGGGGGAATTCGAAAAAAACCTACCGTGTCATCAACATGGCGATGGGCGGATCGCGAACTTACCATAATTCAGTTGACCTGAACCAGTTTGCCCATCGTCTGGAGCCGGACCTGATCCTCACTTATTCCGGGTTCAACGACTGGGTTCTCGCAACCTATTTTGAATACGAGCCCCAGCTCCTTACCCCGGAGGGGTGCCCGGTTGCCAAAGAGGTGATCCGAGGAGACGGGACACTGGTAAGGCTTATGCCAAACCTAATGTATTCAATTCGTTATGGCTTCGGAGTTGCCCTACGAACCTCGTTTCCGCGCCACTCGCTATTCTCCGGTGCCCGCGCGAGCATCGTCGAAGTCGCGCATTGTTTCAGCGATAAGAAGCAGTATTTTTCCGATCTAGTAGAGCCGCTTTATATAAATTCGCTCAAGTCCATCAAACGGGACTTTCCAGGAATTCCTATCATGATCGCCTGGCAGGCGATCGAAAACGCGCCCGACGAATTCGTGTCATATGGCGATCCGATGCGAACGATCGAACCCGATTTTTACAACAAAATGTTCGAGAAGGCGAAAGCTGCCCTTACGAACTACGTCGACGACAAGTGGATATTCTTAAACGTTCATAAGATGCTCGAGGATGACCATAGATTATTCGGATTCCATCTGACGCAGGAGGCGCAAGCCATCGTCGGCGACGTTACCGCACAAGGGCTCCTGTTGAATCTCGATCCCGGATACGCGGCTGAACATCCCGAAATAGCAAAAGCGATGGCCGAGGGCACCTACAAGGTCGAGAAGGGGGTGGCCGCCGTTAAAATCGCGGGAGCGCCTCCAGAATGGAGCGAGGAGGCCTATCTCTACGCCAATTCGCAGGTCGCGAAGCTTCTCCAGGAGAAAAAGTACGAGAGCGGTTGGGTTTTCTTTCGAGACCGCGGCAACGCCGAAGGTCTGGTTGAAGGAAGCCCCCTCAAATGGAACGAGAGAGATTATCTGACTCGAAACCCGGATGTTGCGTACTTCGTCAGACTTGGAAGGTATTCCAGCGGCTACGAGCACTGGGTCATCGCCGGCCGCGCTGAAAAACGGCCCGGCGGCCAAATCAAGTAGCGACTGCTTGTCCCGCCACAGCACTCCTCTTTTGTAGACGACGACCATGACCGCATCAAACCGTCACGCAATGCTGCGACGCGGGGCGGAGCCCTCAATCGCGGCATCGTCCTTGGTCGACAATCCTTTTCCAAGCGTCGCGAATGGGCGGGTCACATAGAGGCACGCGGCGAACTTCTCCGCCGACCGGCGGTTAAGATAAGGGATGGCTTCCAGAAAATCATGGGTTCAAGTTAGTGCGACATAGACTTGTGTTGCACAATTTCCGCGATTCGGGAGTGGCAGAACGATGACACCAGCAACGTTTGACAGCCCGACAGCTTTCGACAGCCAGCAACATAAAAGCTTGCGCAACCTCTCGGATGGACTGGCCGCAGCCATTGCGGTGTCGCTGCCGTGGTCCACGACTGCCACAGGCACATTGGTTGTTCTGTGGCTTCTGTCGCTGATCCCCATCCGGGACTTCCCATCCTTGATCCGTATCGTTCGAACTCCCGCGGGCGCTCTGCCAATTGCGATGGTGGCGCTGGCCGCTGTCGGAATGTTATGGGCCGACGTAAGCTGGTCTGACCGTTTGCAGGGTATCCAAGCTATAGTCAGATTGCTTGTGATCCCGTTATTGATCGCGCATTTCAGCCGATCGACGCATATCCATTGGGTCCTCAACGGCTTCGTGACATCACTGACCGTGCTGCTGGTGGTATCGACAATCCATTGGTTCTGGCCGGAGATGCCGCTATCCAAACCGTTCTTCCCCGGGGCGCCTTTGCATGACTACATCGTTCAAAGCCTGCTGTTCCTGGTGGCTGCCTTCGTCCTCCTCCATCGGGCGATGCAGGCCAGACGGGACGGCAACACTATGGAATGCGGCGCGCTTTTCGCCCTGTCACTATTGTTCATGACGAGTATCGTGGCCGTCACGTCGGGCCGCACCACCTACGTGGTGTTTCCGATCCTGCTGGTGCTGTTCGCGTGGCGGCAGAAGAGCTTCAAGATCGGTGCAGGAGTATGCCTGATTGGCCTGATATTCGGCGGCATTGCATTCGCGACGTCCCCGTATCTTCAAGAGCGCGTCGCGAGCATCTCCGACCAGGTTCGGCGTTATGAGATAAACAAAGAGATGACCTCGGGCGGTTTTAGGCTTGAGTTCATAAAAAATTCGGTTGAGATCGTGAGTGCGGCGCCGGTGATCGGACATGGGACCGGTTCGATCAAAGGTGCATTCGAGCGGTTGATCAAAAACGGTCGCTCTCAGCTGGAAACCGCTCCGGCGCATCCCCACAATCAGCTCTTGGCGTCGACGATCCAGTGGGGCGCAGTCGGCGCGGTGTTCTTGTGCGCGATGTGGCTCGCTCACTTGTGGCTGTTCCGAAGCGGCGGGTTGTTTGCCTGGGCCGGCTTTGCGGTTGTCGCGCAGAATATCGTGGCGTCGCAATTCAACGTACACCTTTCCGATTCCGTCATGGGATGGCTCTATGTGCTGATTGTTGGCGTCATGGGCGGGACCATCCTGCAAGGCGATCGTCAACCGACAAAGCCGGCCGCGCCCATTCGCTCTTCGGACTAGGTGCTCGACTGGCGAATTGCCTGGGGACACTCCGAGCGCCGCCGGTGCTATGCCCGCAACCGCACCCCGTGTTTGCGATAAACCGCGTTGACGCACCGTATTTCATCGGCAGTCAGCGGTCCTTTCCTCGAGGCGGCTGCATTGGCGTGTACCTCATCCGGCGTGATCATGCCGGGGATGACGGTCGCAACGGAATCGAACGATACACAGAAACGAAGCGCGGTCGCAGCATTGTCAGCGCTCGATTGCCCGGTTCCAAGCGCCAGGAACAAATCATCCGTCGCATCGGTCCATGCGGCGATCTTCTCCGCCGACCAGCGGCTGCGATGGTCGGACGAGTCGAATACCGTGCCGGCGGTGAATTGCCCGGTCAGGAACCCGAACGCGAGCGGCGTCCGCGCGATGATCCCGATTCCCTTCGCCGCGGCACGATCGAACAGACCCGATTCCTGCGCCCGCCAGTCGAGCATGTTCCAGTTCACCTGGAGGCTCGCGGTTCCCGGGAAGTCGACCAGCGCCACCGCGTCCTCCGGTGTCGGCGTGGAGAAGCCGAAGGCCCGAACCTTCCCCTCCTCCTTGAAACGGGTCAGCACTTCGCCAAGATGGCTGAGCGACTGCACCACCGCGGCGCTGGCGTTATGCAATTGGAACACATCGAGATAGTCGGTGCGCAACCGCCGCAGGCTGCCTTCGAGGGAGGTGCGCAGCGCCTGCGCCGTGAAGTCGTAGCCGGCATAGGCCGGCTGGATGCCGCCCTTGGTCGCGATCACGACGCGATCGCGTTGTCCGGCAAATGCCTCGCCAAGCAGGCTCTCGCTGTGACCGTCGCCGTAGACGCTGGATGTATCGAAGAAATTGATGCCCTCATACAGCGCCTGGGAAATCGCGCGCCGCGAGACCGCGTCGTCAGTTTCACCATAGGATGTCGGACCGGGGGTGAGGCCACCAATCCCCCATGAGCCGAAACCAATGATCGAGACCCTTATTCCGGTCGCGCCTAGCGGTCGATATTCCACGCGGCCACCCACCGGAGATCGGAAACACAATGACGGTTAGAAATGCCGGCGGTTAGAAGTGACCAGCCAACTGCTCTTCAACCTGCGCAACCCGGTTGACGTACAGGTAGGCGCCCTTCTTGTTGCCCCACCACACGACCTCGCGGCACCAATTCAGCAGATCGTCATAGTGAGATTTGCTGCGCTCGATGAACACCCGCGACGGCTGCTCGACCAGGGCAACCGGCTTCCCCTTCCGCAACCCATCGCAGAATTCGAGGATGTTGTAGGTCGTATCGACCGTGATGTCGTCGCGCACGAAGGGCTGTGAGATCAGTGCGGCGTTGAGCTTGATGGCCTGGTGCACCGCGCCTTCCACCAGCGGCCAGGGCTGCTTGATCATGCCGGGCAGCAACCGGCTGGCCTCTTCGTAGAAGGCCTGCATCTTTTTGTCGGCGGTGAGCTGGATGAACATATACTCGTCGGCCGGCCAGAAGATCCCAAGCCATTCCTTCGAGTAGACGTATTCCGGTCCGCCATTCTGCATCGACAGGGCTTCGCTCTCGAAGAACGCTGCGACGCTGTGAATGACGGGATATTCGTCCTTGGGCGCCTCGAGGAACGCATCGATGACGTCGCGGTATGACAGGCCGCCGAGCTCGCACGCGATCATCAGCGGCAATTGCAGCAGCTTGTCGAAATGCAGGAATGCCGCCATCCACCCGAATATCCGGGTCTTGCGCCATTCTTCCGGCGGCAGCGAGTAGGTCGAGTAGACGAGATCCTGGACTTCCGGAACGTCGTCTTCCAGTTCCTCACGGGTGCCGTGAATATTGATGATCTCGGACCGCACCGTCTTCATCTCGAATTTCTCGAGATAGGCGGGATGGCCCATCTCGGCATTCGGCAGGATGGTGAGGTTGTTGAACTGGATGCGGTTGTGCTGGCCGAGACGGATCAGCTTGTCCACGCCGTTGCGGAACGAGTCGTGGGTCTCGCCCGGCAGCCCGAGGATGAGATCGCTGTAAGTCTCGACATTGTCCGAGGTGAAGCGGCGCGCCAGCTCGAAATAGGTTTCGAGCGAGATGTTGTCGCGCTTGATGTTCTTCAGCGTGGTCGGGTCGAGGCTCTGCATCGAGAGCGCCACGCCCTTGTTGAGCTTGGCATCGGCCAGGATCTTCTGGGTCTGATAGGCGCGCTCGGTGGCATTCTTGGTATTCTGCACCGAGAATCCGTGCGGGAATCCGGTACGCTCGCGAATCTCGGCCACGGCCTGTGCGATCTCGACGTCACGCTTCTGAATGCCGAAATTCGCGTCGCAAACGAAAATATACTTGATGTCGTGTTGGCCGAACCAGCTCAGCTCGCCGGTCAACCGGTCGAACTCGAACTTGGTCACCTTGCCGGCGGTCGCGGATCCCCAGTCGCAGAAGGTGCACTGGAACGGACAACCGCGGTTGGTCTCCCACAGGCCGATCCATTGTTCGTCGGGATTGTCTTTGATCAGGCTGTCGAACACGCCGTTGAGGAATGGCGACGGCAGCTCCTCGAGATTGTTCATGCGCACCACGGCGGCCCCACGCACGAACGTGCCATTCGCGTCGAGGAAGGCAACACCGCGCAACTCGCTCCAATCGCGGCCTGGCAGCCGCTTCAGGATTTCGACGAAGGTGCGCTCGCCTTCGTTGTGCACGACGAGATCGATAAACGGATTCTCGCGCAGGAAGCTTTCCGCGTGATCCGGCACATGCGGCCCGCCGAAAATGATCAGCGCGTCAGGGCGCAAGGCCTTCAGCCGCTTCGCGGCCTCCAGCGAGATCTGGGCATTCCAGACATAGGTGCTGAAGCCGATGACGTCCGCGTCTTTCATCCGGTTCACGACCTCGAAGGTCGGAATCCGCTTGTAGACCAGCGGCAGGAAGCTGAACTCACCCGGCGGCACCATTTTCTCGGCATAGGACTGCAGGCACGCAATCGAATAGGGTAGATAGTTCTGCCCCGAGAAGCTGTTGTTGATCTGAACCAGGCCGATTTTGATCATGAAGCGCTCTGGGGCGTTCCGCGGCCCGTCTCCAGTTTGGCCGCGATATGCGCCAAATCCGTGGTCAGCAGGTCGATGTCGAACAACTTCTCCGCGAGGTACACGCCCCCGAGAGCCGCCACTTGTTCAAAACGCCCCGACCTGATCATGTCCAGAAATTCCGTCCTCGGCACCAGATGGACAGTCCCGCTTTCGCGGCCTTTCGCGTTGAGGACCGGGTGAGCCCCCAACCCCACGTAGAAATAGTCTATCACATCCTCGCGATTCAACATTAAACGAAACGGGCCGATCCGGTACCAGCGGTCGCAGGCCAATCCGGTCTCTTCGAGGGCCTCCCGGGCGATCGCTTCGTCGGGGGTTTCGCCGTCCTCGACCGAACCGGCGGGCATTTCCAGGGTCGGTCGCCCGATCGGCGGACGGTATTGTTCTACCAGAACGACCCGCCCTTCGCGGTCCAACATGAACGCGAGAGCGCCGGTCCCCCTGATGATGCAGTAATATGGCTCGGTCGTGCCGCTGGGCTCAGCACCCGGCTCGACCACTCCGATCTGGAACCAAGGGGTTCGGAAAACGATCTCGGGTGCGGAATCTTTCCCCATTATCCTTACTGTACCGTCAAGCCCCCATCCGCCCGATAGATCACGCAAGCGCCGTCATGATCGAGGTCGAACGGGACATTGATGCACTTCGGCGATAAAGCCGCGAGCACATCGTCGCGTTTGTCCGGCGGGACGTAGAACAGGATGAATCCGGTTCCGCCGGCGCCGAGAAGTTTGCCCCCGATGGCGCCGGCGCGCCGCGCACAGGCGTAAATCTCATCGATTTCGTCGCTGGAGACTTGATCGCTCAAGCTGCGTTTGAGTTCCCAGGCCTCGTGCAACATACGCCCAAAGTCATCGAGGTCGCCGTACCGCAGAATCTCGGCGCCTTCATGCACCATTTGGATCATCCGGCGGACGCTGTTGCCGCGCGCATGCAGGTTCGCGGTCACGCTGCTGGCGATCTCGGACGCAAATCGACTCTTGCCAGGGAAAAACAGCATCAGCCGGCCGACAAATTCACGCTGCCGCTGAACCGGCAGCACGATCGGGTTGACGTCGAAACGGCCATCCTGTCTGAAATTGATGACGTTGAGACCACCGAATGCCGCAGCGACCTGATCTTGCGATCCGACCGTCTCTTTCATCTGCACCTGCTCGAGTTCGATCGCCATTTCCGCCAAGCGCTGATGATCGGCATCGACACCCCGCATCGCGGTCAGCGCGTGCAGCATCGCGACGACGAAGGTTGAACTCGATCCCATTCCCGCGCGAGACGGAAGATCGCCCTGGTAATGCATTTCAATGCCCAGACGATCGTCGAATTGGAGATATCGAAGTCCCGCCCGCACGGCAGGATGCAGGATCTCGGAAATCGCATCGACCTGCTCGACGTAACGCCAGACCACGCGATGTTTGGTGCCGAGATACGGCGGCAGATACCGGCACGTGATGTAAATGTACTTGTCGATCGACGTCGAAAGGACGGCTCCACCTTCGCTGAGATACCAGACCGGATAATCGCTTCCTCCCCCAAAGAAGGAAATCCGGAACGGCGCGCGGCATACGATCATCGACATGGGGTCAGGCAGCCCATGCTCGAAGATTGTCCCGATGATAATCGAGAAGGTCGCTCAAAGTCTGGCGCGCCGAAATTTCCGGCACCCAGCCGGTTTCCTTGAAGAACTTGCTGGTATCCGGAATCTGCAACGTCACATCAGATGGACGCAGGCGGGCCGGATCGACGACATGCTGAATCGGCACGCGCGCCAGCGACTTTAAGATCTCGAGGATATCCCCCACCTTCATCGTTTCCTTGCCGCCGATATTGTAGACCTCGCCGGTCTTGCATTTATCGAGCAGCAGCTTGTAGGCGCGCACTGCGTCGCGAACGTCAGCCAGCGTGCGCACGCTGTCGAGGTTGCCGACCCGCACCGGCCCCTTCTTGGGATCGAGCTCGATCTCGGCAACCTGCTTGGCGAACGAACTTTCCGCGAACACGTCGCCGCGCCGTGGACCAGTATGAGTGAACATCCGGGTGCGGATCAGATCAAGTTGATAGGACAGGCCGTATTGGAACGCGACCATATCCTCGCCGACCTTCGAAACCGCATAGGGGCTCGCGGGGCGCAAAGGACAGCTTTCCGTGATCGGCACCTCGTCAGGCAAGACCTGACCATAGACCTCGGACGACGAGCAGATATGGACGCGCGGGTTGATGCCGACGACCCGGATGGCATCCAGCAGATTTACCGTGCCGATGATGTTGCTGTTGAGCGTATCGGCCGGCGCGATGAAGCTCTGGTCCACATAGGACTGCGCCGCCAGGTGATGGATGCGATCAGGCTTCACTTTGCGCAGCAGCAGAATTAGCGAGTTGAGGTCGCGCAGGTCGCCTTGATGAAGCTGAATGCGCGGCAGGATGTTGCGGATATTTGTCAGGGGGCTGCGCCACCGGATCAGCCCGTGAACCTCGATATCGGGAAAAGAATTCAAAAAATATTCGGCGAGGTGGCTCCCCACCATCCCCGTGACGCCGGTGATCAAAACTTTCATGACTTGAAATCCGCTTCCTACAGGCCGCTATCACGCTGGGAGATCAGCGGGTTTGAAATCGGCCACCAGATGTTCACCGTCGGGTCGTTCCAGAGCAAGGTGAACTGGGAGTCCCGATCATAGGCTTTGGTTTGTTTATAATGGAACATCGCGGTCTCGGTGAGCACCACATGGCCATTGCCGAAACCCGGCGGGATCAGAACCTGACGCCGGTTCCGGTCCGACAATGTGAACGCCGTCCATTTCCGGTATTGCGGGGAATCTTTGATGTTATTGACGACCGCGAGATAGAAGGACCCATGCAGGCAGCTCACCAGCTTTGCAGTCTTCTGGTCGCCGTGGATGCCACGCAACACGTGCTGACGGGAAACCGAGATGTCGTCCTCGACGAAATCATAGCTGATCCCGGCAGCCTTATATTCCACCGCGTTATAAAGCTCGACATATTCCCCACGAAAGTCCTCGAACTTGGTCGAAGGATCGATGAGGAGGACGCCATCCAACGGACACGTCTGAACATTTAGCGGCATGCGTGACGTCACGAAAGCGGCCCATTTTTTTACGGAGGGGATTAAAAACTCTAGCGCCCAATTTTCATTCGCGCAATGTATCTGGAGTCCCCGTCGGGGGTCTCTGGGGAGGGTTCGCAGGTGCTTCGGGAAAGCTTAATTCTGGCGGGCGGGCTGGGAACACGGTTGCGCGCCGTGGTCTCCGACCGGCCGAAGCCGATGGCGGAGGTTGCGGGGCGGCCCTTCATCACGTTTTTGTTCGACCAGTTGCTGCGTTTCGGCGTCGAGCGCGCGGTGATCTGCGTCGGACATCTGGGCGAGTATGTCCCGGCCATCCTGGGCAGCCGCTACAACGACCTGGAACTGGTCTATTCATTCGAACAGACGCCGCTCGGCACCGGCGGCGCCCTTCGAAATGCCGCCAAGTTGGTCACGGAGCCCCGCATCCTGGCGCTAAACGGGGATTCCTTTTGCAATGTCGACCTGCAGGCGTTGGAGGAGGTCCACGCTCGCACCGGCGCGGCCATGACGCTTGCGGTCTTGGAGCGGTCGGACCGGCGGCGGGCGGGTGCGATTTCGCTCGACGAGAGCGGACGCGTGGTGGCATTCGAAAGCCGCCCGACGACTTCGGGGCCGGGATTGATCAACGCGGGGGTCTATGTCCTCAATAGCCAGGTCATCGACCTGATCCCTTCCGAGCGCAAGGTGTCACTCGAGGAAGAGGTGTTCCCGCTGCTGGTCGAGCGCCGCGAGCTCTACGCGTTCCACACTGATGGTCGGTTCATCGATATCGGGGTGCCAGCGAGCTATCAGCAAGCTCAGACCTTCTTCTGACCGCGCGTTCTTCAGACACGGCAGGCAGCTGCGCACCTGATTGGGGCGTCGTCAAATGATACTGACGAGCGCCGCGCGCACGCGCTCAACATCCGTCGCGGAAATTTCGGCATAAAACGGCAGGCACAAGACCCGCGGAGCAAGCCAATCGGTGTTTGGAAGTGGACCACGTTCGCAGCTCGCATAGGCGGAATGCAGATGGCAAGGCCGTCCCCACCACAGCCGGCCCTCAATGCCATGCTGCTGAAGTCCGGAAACGACCTGGGGGCCGATAGGTTCGCCGAGTTCAACCGCGCAGGTCGCACCGGCTTGTTCGCCGAACCAGCCCGGCAATCGCAGACCCGGAATGTCGCTCAGAGCCGCCCGATAGGCGCGAGCCACGGCAAGAATGGACGAGTGGTTTTGGGGCCAGGCATCCAGCGCGGCATGGCCGATGGCCGCCGCATACTCGCTCATTTTGTAATTCCCGCCCGGAGATTCGGCCTGATGGGCATCGTCGAACCCAAAGTTGGACAATCTCTTGATGGCGGCAATCAACTCCGGGTCTCGCGATACGACGAGCCCGCCCTCCCCGACGCCCAGCACCTTGGTGGCGTGAAGACTGATCATTGCCGGCGACAACCCCACGTCACGCGCATCGAAAGCCCACGCCGCATCCAGCACGACAGGAATCCCGGTTCGCGCCGTGAATGAATCCCAGGCCCGCACGTCAAGCGGAGCACCGAAAGGTGAGACCGGCATGACGGCGCCCACGTTCGCCAAGCCGTCAGCAACGGCAAGTTCAACGGTGGCCGGATCGAGCGCCCAACTCGCCCGATCCACGTCGAAAAAATATGGCTTGAGGCCAGCTGATATGGCTGCCGCGGGCGATGCTGCGAAGGTGAAGCTCGGCACAATACAAAATTGTCCAGGAACGATGTTCTGCGCCTGAAGCGCCGCGACCAGTCCGAGGGTCCCGTTTGCGACGGTCGTCACGTTGGCCGGCCCGACGCCGAAATGCTGTCCGAGACGAGCCTCAAAGCGGGTGACGAGCGAACCGAAATTGGAGTACCATTGATTTTGGTCAATCAGCCGCAGATAAGGCAGGAGCTCCTCTGCTCTCGGCAAACGCGCTCGGCGAAGTGGTAGTGGACGCAAATCTGCCTGCGATGCCGATTGAATATTGGTCAATTTTGGTCGCCTCGTTCACGAGTCCGGATATTATCGCCGGGCTCCACGAAAATCGATTCCCGTATGGGGCGCGAACGCCAACACGGCGCGTTGAGAAGAACGGCGCTGATTTCGACTGTGGACATCAAAGATTGAGGCCGGCTCGTGAATAGGGTGGCAGGTTAGACGATGCCGCACCCCTATGCCACCGAACCCTATGCCGCGACGCTTCAGCATTTGGGACGGGTCGTGGCGGTCCCCGAGTGGGACTGCCATGTGATCGCGCGCCCCACGGCCGGCGGCGGCGAAGATCTCTTGGGCTGCTACCCAATATCCACGATCGATCCAAAGGCCGATCTCCGCGGCGGACTGGCTCGCCTCCGCTCGGACGGCTATGTCTCCGTTACCTTGGTGTGCGATGATTTTCATCGCCCTCCCCTTTCGGCATTGAATGAGACGTTCGACGTCGTGCGTCCTTTCAAAACGCATTACATCCATAAGGGCGGCCTGCAATTGTACAAGCCGGGCCGAAATCACCAATACAAAATCAATCGTGCGTTTCGGACGGTGGACGTAAAAATTATAGAGCTAAAGAACCACCTTGATGCCTGGGAAGCTCTCTACGCTGAGCTCGTCGATCGCCGTCGCGTTATGGATACTCACCTATTCACCCGAGCTTCGTTCACCAAGCTGGCGGAAATTCCTGGAGTACACGCCATCGGTGGCTTTGTAGACGGGACGTTGGTAGCATGCCATCTCTGGGTCAGTCACAGCGGACACGTTCACAGCCATCTCGTCGCGTCGAATGCCGAGGGATACGCGCAACGCGCCAGTTATGCCGTGAGCGATGCGTCGGTGAGATATTTCGCCGATGCGGAGATCATAAATTTTGGGGGTGGCGCAGGGGTGATTGATGACATCGACAACGGTCTGGCTCGCTTCAAGCGAGGCTTCAGCAATGCCACGGCTGCCTCTTATATTTGCGGCGCCATTCTCGATCCTGTGGCCTATGCGAGCCTGTGCCTGGCGGCTCCCAGGACGCCAGAGGCGAATTTTTTCTTTCCCGCCTATCGGGCGCCAACGCCTCTAGATGCAAAAACCGGATATCCTGGCGAACGCGCCTCAGACGTTTAGGCGATCGTTTCTGTCTTAGTCCAATCCTCCCAGCGCACAGACACGGGTCTCCAGAAGTTAACGATAGCGGAGTAGTTGTGAAAAAGCTGACGCAGATCCTCTCGGACGTCCTCCGAATCGATGAGAGCAAGATCACCGACGACCTTGCAATACACCAGAGCCAGGCATGGAACTCGCTGACGCATATCGAGCTCGTCCTGATGATCGAGGAAGCATTTGAAATTCAGCTGACCGAGGACGAAATCGTCGCGATGACAAGCGTAAGAGAAATCAAAAAGGTACTTCACGAACGCGGCTTGAACGCAGAATGACGGCATTCGGCATAAACGACGCGAAACGTCTGTTTGACCTGAAAAAACCCACGGCCATCGTCACTGGAGGCGCCGGAAGCCTGGGCCACGCGATTTCCATATGCTTACGCGATTGTGGCTGCCGCGTCGTTGCGATTGACCGGGACGAAACCACGCCGGCGGCCTTCGCCGCGGAGCCCGGCATCACCGGCCTGTCCTGCGATTTGACCGATCCCGAGAAAACGGAACAGCGCCTGCGTGAGGTATGGGATCAGTTTGGTCCGATCTCCATCTTGGTGAACGCCGTTGGCTACATCCATAGCGCGCCGTTGGTGAATATCGCCAGTTCCTCAGATCGCGGCCACTCCTTCGACGCATGGCGGAAGGTGATCGACGCCAATCTCACCGCGGTTTTTCTGGCGACGGTGAATATCGTCGAACGCATGGCCTCAACGCGCACGCGCGGTGTCGTCGTCAACATCAGCTCTGTCGCGGCCGCCGGCAATGCCGGCCAGAGCGCCTATTCTGCGGCCAAAGCCGGGGTCAACGCCATGACGCTGGCTTGGGCCAAGGAACTCGGCCCGTTGGGGATTCGATTTGTTGCCATCGCGCCGGGCTTCGTTGACACTCCGACCACCCACGCCGCATTGAGCGAAGCGACGACCAAGGATTGGATTCGTCGCACACCACTTCGGCGTCTCGGCTCGATTGACGATGTGTTGTCCGCCGTACTTTTCGCCCTCACCAACGATCATGTGACCGGCAAAGTCATCGAGATCGATGGCGGTCTCACACTGTAGGCACAGGAATGGGTAACACCCTCATCTTTCCATGCTGCGTACCTGACGCCGAGCTTTACGCTGAAGAGGCTCGTCAGCGGGGCGAGCGGATCGTTGCTGCTTCCTCCCTGGCATTTGACCCAACGGCCTCAAAATTCGAGACATGGTTCAGCCTGCCATATGTGCATGACGTTGAGTTCTTCCAGAATGTGCAGGATGCGATCAAGAAGCATGATATCGAGCGAATTTACTGCCCTGTCACAGCAGCCTATATCGTTCTCAGTCGCCTCGTAGCCGAGGCAAAACTTCCGGTTCGAATCATCAGCGAAATGCCCCTGCTCCGGTTGGCACGGCGGCATCGAAACCTGATGACCTCCGCGGTCGAGAGTCATGATTTCATACAGCAGATAGCTGGAGGTCGGTCTCCCCTCACGCAATTGGAAGTCGCCTCGATTCTACACGCCTCTCTCTCGATATTCGGCGAGAGTGATAAAGCTAAGCTCGCTGCTTTAATGGCTGTGTTCGCCGATGCGCCGAATGGCGACGTTATCGAGATTGGCGTGCTAGCGGGGCGATCCGCGGCCACGCTGGCTTTAGCGGCGCAGCGTCATAAAACCGGAACGGTTCTTGTCGTGGACCCTTGGAGCGTTACTGGACGCGTTCAAGCCAGCGCCCACCCCGATCTGCAAGCGCCGGTGGATGGGTGGCACCCCGCGATTGCCTTCGAAAGCTTTGTGGTAGCGCTATTACCGATCGCCCAAGAAGGCCACTTCAACTATCTTGCAATGCCGTCCACACAAGCCCACGCGACGTGGTACCAGCAGCGAAAGGTGATCACGCCTGAATTTGGCGAGGCGTGTTATAGCTCTTTAATTTCAGTGCTTCACATCGATGGGAACCACGATTACCGATGGGTTAGCGAGGACTGCGCAACTTGGCTGCCTCACCTGGCGCCTGGAGGCTGGCTCATTCTCGATGACTATCTCTGGCTGCACGGTGACGGCCCAAAAAGAGTTGGCAATGAGTTGCTGGCGCAACGCGCGAAATCCATCCAGCGTGCGTTCTGCTGTGGCAATGCTCTATTCGTAAGGTTCGGCGAATAACATGATCAAGGAAAAATACCAGTATAATCTAGGTCAGGCTTTCGAAGCGACCGTGAGGCGGCAGGGTGAGTTGCCGGCTATCCGCACTTCATCTGGGACGGACATCAGCTACGCCCAGCTCAGCGCTCTCGCCAATCAAATTTCCCGCTGGCTTTTGAGTCAGAACGTTGGTCGCGGCAATGTGATTGCCTTGCAAAACGCAAAAACTCCGGAAGGCTACGCCACTATGCTGGCTTGCCTCAAGATCGGTTCAGCCTACGTCAATCTCGACATCAAGAATCCTCCGCAACGACTTGGCCGTATTCTCTCAGTATGCCGACCGACGTTGATCGTTTGCGACAATACCCCGGTCACGTGCGTTTCGGAGGCGGCAGAGCAGCTCTCTATCCCTGTCTATTCCCTTCGGGAATGCATGGTCGATATTCAATCGTTAGATACGGCGGATGTCGATATTCGTGGCTTGACCGGAACCGATCCGGCTTACGTCATGTTCACATCGGGATCCACGGGGCTTCCCAAGGGCGTTGCTATTTCCCATGCAAATGTTTTGAATTTCATAGCATGGTCCCGAACGGTATTTCAGATAGGTCCCGGTGACGTTGTCGCGGGCGTCAATCCCGTATACTTCGACAATTCCGTCTTCGATTTCTATTCTGCGCTCTTTAATGGGGCCTGTCTGGCACCGATCACGGCCGCCGAACGCGGCGATGGGAAGGCCACGATTCGTCAAGTTGATGAAGCCGGCTGCACTGTTTGGTTTTCTGTGCCTTCGCTGTTGATTTATCTTATGACGATGAAATCGTTACGGCCGGAGACTTTCCGCTCCGTTCGCGCCATCGTGTTTGGCGGCGAAGGCTATCCGAAGGCGGAATTATCCAAATTATTCGTTCTTTTCGGGGAACGGTGCGCTTTCTTCAACGTGTACGGCCCAACCGAATGCACGTGTATCTGCTCTGTCTTTCAAGTGTCGGCCGCCGACCTTGGCGAAGGGCATGGACTAGCCCCGTTGGGACAAATAGCTGAAAATTTTTCGTATTTGATTTTAGACGGCGAAAGCGGGGTCGCGCCGGGCCAAGTCGGCGAGTTGTGTCTCATAGGCCCGCAAGTCGGGCTGGGATATTATAATGATCTGGAGCGCACGCGCGCGGCATTCGTTCAAAACCCCTTAGAGCCAAACTTGCCGCAAAAAATGTACCGAAGCGGCGATCTAGTCCGAGAAGGAAGCAACGGCTTGCTTCACTTCGTAGGCAGGAAAGACAATCAAATAAAACACATGGGCTATCGCATCGAACTGGAGGAAATAGAGGCCGCTCTTAACTCGCTCGCCTACGTCAGGCAATCCGCCGTGGTATATAAGAGAATTCGCGATGGTTTTGGTCACATCGTCGCTTACGTGGCTGTTGGAGATTGCACAGTCCAGGATAATCGTTTGATCCGTGACCTTCAAAACTCCCTGCCCTCTTATATGATTCCCAATCGGACGGTAATTTCAAGCGAATTGCCAAAAAACGCCAACGGCAAGGTCGACCGCACGTACCTGAAAGAATTATGATCGCCTAGCTCATCCGCGCGATTTTCATGAAGCGCCCGCTGTCCAATCGATACCTTTCCGTGTCAGGAACGATGTAAACGCCGCCGGCGACAGTGCTACGGGTAATCACCGCCGCCGCACCGATGATGCTTCGCTCGCCAATTGAAATATCTTGGCCGATCGCCGCATTTACGCCCACGAAACAGGAAGACTCCATCGAGACAGTACTTGAGATCGTGCAATTGGAAGCCAGCCAGCAATGGTCCCCGATCGTAGCGTGATGGCCGACGACAGCACCGTTCCAGACGAAGACGTTATCCCCTAGCCGAGCGTGAGGTTGCAAGGAAGCGCCGTCCATGATGATACAATTCGCACCGATGCTGCATCCCTTCGGCACACTGGCCCGCGGGCTGACCCAGGAAATAAGTCGGTAACCTTTGGCTTGAGCTTGTCGAAAACGATCTGCTCTCAGTGAATTAATTTCTTGGTAGCCAATCGCCACGACCATGGCGAATTCAGTGGGAGGAAAGATTGCCTCCACCTCCTCAAATGGGACGATCGGAAACCCATTCATTTCCGGTGAGGCTATAAAAGCACGGTCGCAAGTGGCGCCGACGATGGAAAATAGCGGATCGTCGGCGAGAAGAGCATGCAACACGTCCGCTATCTTCCCCGCGCCAAAAACTACGATTTTGGTCGGCGTAAGTGTCGATGGCATGACGGCTCCCAATCGGTGAAGAGATCAAGATTAGATATGAAGTGACTTTAGGTCCAACTCATATCAAGAGATGAGCGCATTCGGCTCGGGACGATAAATGCTCGAGGTCGCGTCGATACTGATCACAGATCATGACCGCTTCCCACCGAACTCCTCCAGTCCAATGCGGCAGGATTGCAAGTATCGAGACTGTCATCCGCTACAGAGGGTCGCATCGCACCTGCTCATAAAGCCAAACGCCATCTTGACGCGGCGCCAGTTCCTTGGGCCTAGATCATCGGATAGAATAAGATAGACTGTCGCCGTCGACTACACTCGCTTTCGCCGTTCAAGAGCGCCCCTAGGTCTTATGATGAAATGTATGTGTTGCGGCACTGAATCCTGGCTCCCGCTTCCGGAACCGCATCCGAGTCAGTCGGTCACGACATCCGGACTGCGGGTAACTGAATCCCTCGGCAAGAGCCATTGTATGGCTTGCGGGATGGTGCAGCGGACAGGGCACAGATTTCTCGGGCTAACCGATTTTTACGAGCGAGACTATAGCCTCTATTACGATCGAGCGGGCACGGAGTCATTCAACGCTCCCCGCTATCGCCAGATCGCGGAATGGGTAGCATCCGTCCATCCGTCGCCCCGGCGCATCCTCGAAGTGGGATGCGGCCGGGGATGGACGATGCGAGAGATGGCCAAGGTGTTTCCCGAGGCCGTACTCGCCGGCTTGGAGCCGGCAGTCGATAACAGCCAGGCTGCCAGAGACGCGGGATTTGACGTATTCACCGGCAAGCTTGATGAGTTTGCGACAAATGAGCGGTTTGACTTAATTTTCTCGAACCACGTCATTCAACATACCGTTGATCCAGTTGCGTTCCTCAGAAGTCACGCCGCTCTCCTCACGCAACATGGGCTGGCCATCGTCACGGTGCAAGACGCACGCGAGACGACGAATGAACTCCTCTATTCGGACCAGAATTTTTCCTTTCTTCCGGACAATCTCGCCACCCTGGCTAAAGCCGCCGGCCTTACGATTGTAGACCTCCAAATCGCGCCAAACGAGATTGAGGGAATCCGCTTCTCGCAGATGCTGATCCTAAGTCTGAGCGGACAGGGGATGGATGAAAGCCTGATACCGCAGGCACCTGCATTGGGCGAATTGTATGAAAAACGCCGGCAATATATCCAGCACTGGAAAGATCTTGATTCGAAATTGGTAGGCTTGGTAGACGGGGCGGATCACGTGCTGAACTTTGGCGCCGGTATTTATAGCTTCCTGCTTGCTTGCTATTGCCCGACATATTGGGCGCGGGTTGAAGCCTGCCTGGTGGACGGCCAGAGCGGCACGCTCTTCGACAAGCCGATATGGGACGCCAAGACTTTCGAGGGCGGACCAGACGACGTTATCGTTCTCGGAACCCGGCCTAGTGCACAGCCGGCATTGGCAGGTCGATTTGAAAAAGAGGGTGGTAGCGGCGTTGTGAGGTGGGACGATAAGATTCTCGCCTGATGGCACGGTCGACGATCAAGCCTTCGCTTCAATAACGGAGCTTAAAGGACGAGGAATGCGACGCGATTTAGTCTCTGTTTATCGTTGCCCGGGCACCCGAGGGATACTCACTCTCCGAGACGAAGTTCTGGCAGGCGACACTGTGGTGTCGGGTCAGCTCGTTTCATCAGCTGGACACGTCTACGATATTGAAGATGGCATTCCGAATTTGGCGTGGCCGCTGCAGTTGACTGAAGCAGATACGGCAATTCGCGAATTTTATGATGGTCGCGCGGACGTGTATGACCGATACCTGCCCTTGACCTTTGCTACTTTCTCGGAGAACGAAGACAAAGTTCGTCGCGAGATGATCGACCTGCTCTCGCTGGCGCCAGGTCAGCGCGTTCTTGAAGTCGGCGCCGGCACAGGGCGAGACAGCGAAATCATCGCCGGTCTGCTGGGCCCCACTGGCGAGCTTTTCGCCCAGGATATTTCGAGGTCGATGCTGTTGCACAATCGCGAGCGGTTGACGGGCATTCACCAGCGTGCGCATCTTGGCGTCGCAAATGCCTGCTACCTTCCGTTTCCTGACAAATTTTTCGACGCTGTTTTCCAGTTTGGCGGCGTCGGGGAATTTTCAGACATTCCGGGATTCTTCCGCGAAGTCGCACGCGTTACCAAGGTTGGTGGTCGTGTCGTCGTTGGAGACGAGAGCATGCCAACGTGGCTACGTCAGACCACATTCGCAAAGATCTTGACTCTCACCAACGCTCAATTCGCAGCGCCGCTGCCCCTTGAACATCTCCCGGTCGAGGCGCGCCAAGTCCGGGTGCGCTGGGTCATCGGAGGTACGTTTTACCTCATTGATTTCAACGTTGGAGAGGGCGAGCCTGAGGCGGACTTGGACTTTCAGATACCCGGGATTCGCGGCGGCACGCATCGAACCCGCTATTTCGGCCAGCTCGAAGGTGTTCGGCTCGAAACGAAGCAGTTGGCGCTCTTGGCGCGCGACAAATTGGGAATCAGCCTTCACGAATGGCTCGATGGGCTCGTTCGCCGCGAAGCGGAAGCGGTTCTGAAAGACAAAGAGGGAAATGGCTAGCTCGACCCTTGGTCGCTGGCGCAAGCGCGGCCTCATTTTTCATCCTCAGGGCCAGGGTGGATGGATGAATACCCATGCGCAGGTCCCCACCGCGCTGCTACTTGCCGATCGTATTCGTGTCTACGTTGCTAGCCGGCCATCCACGGGGTTGAGCTTAACCACCTTCATAGATCTCGACGTCGAACGGCCCGAGCGTATTCTGCAGATTGGCGAAAAGCCGATCCTCGAGCTGGGCGAGCCCGGGACGTTCGACGAACACGGGATCATGCCGGCCGCAGTGGTCCCAGACGGAGACCTCATACGTCTCTACTATAGTGGCTGGTGTCGGCTGGGCGGAAAGGCACCCTATCATAACACGACCGGCGTGGCCGTGAGCGCTGACAACGGACAAACATTCCGAAGGCTTGTTCCTGGTCCGGTTCTAGATCGGGCTCCCGACGAACCCTACTCGGCAACTTCTCCATGGGTGCTTCGGATCGGTGACATCTGGCATGTTTACTATTCGTCCGGACTTTCGTGGATCGACGTCGAGAGCAAGCCTGAACACGTCTATGACATTCGCCACGCTGTATCGTCCGACGGGATTCATTGGCGTCGAGATGGACGCCCAGCTATTGCTCAAACCCATCCTGAGGAGGCACTGACACGTCCGACGGTATTACGCCGCGGTAACGGTGAATGGTGGATGTGGTTCAGCTATCGCGGGAGCCGCGGTTTTCGCACGGACGAAAATGCCTACCGCATCGGATTTGCGCGCTCGTCGGACCTCGTCAATTGGGAGCGCGATGACACCCTGGCGGGAATCGAGACCTCTGGCGCCGGTTGGGATGCAACTATGATTGCCTACCCTTGCGTCTTGCAAACACCGTTCGGACTGCTGATGTTTTACAATGGCGACGGCTTTGGCCGCGCTGGATTCGGCTATGCAGTTTGGGAGGCGGACTGATCGACGCGTCAGAAGAGACGACCTATTCCTTGACAATGTAGGCCGTTGGAATCCAGCCATGTTGGAAGGTGCGAACAACCACATTCGGCAAGAGTTCGCGGACTGCCCTGGTTTCCCCGGGGGCGATGTCGATATTGTATTGATCGAAGATGATAATTCCACCCGGCGTCGTTCGCTCCCAAAAATACGGCAGACAATTGCTGACAACTTCGTAAATCCCGATATCAAAAAAAACCAACTTGAACTGCATATGTCTGTATTTGCGAAAGAATTCCCCGACAGCCTCGGATGCCATGTCCAAGTCGTGTATTTTCAGGATGTGATCGAGTTTTTGAGCTCTTATCAGCGCCTCGACCCTCTCCTTTGGCTCGAGATATGAGCCTTCTGTAAGATTATCCCTATCCTCGGAAGAGAGATTTCTCGCGCCTTTAAACCAATCAAAGCCATGAACCTGCGTCACGGCGTTGGGCTCATAGATTTGAGTGAGCTTAGCGAACAGCATGGAGCATGCCCCCATGTAAACACCGAGCTCTGCAATGTGGCCTGCAATCCCCAAGGTCTTTTGGTAGCAATTGAAGAGCGAAAGGTATCGCGCCAAAGTAAGGTGGCCCGTGAAACACGGAAAGTTATGAATATAGTCTTCGGTGGTATAACCAAGCCCCTTAATGGCTTCGAGTCCTTGGTAGTATGGCTCTTTGGCAGCAGCAAATTTACTCGTCTCCAACCCGCCTGGGGTGTAGTTGCTTTTTGACACGCTCTTCGTCCTTTTGACTGACTGGATAAGCTTTTTCAACATCGAGCAGCGGTTACAATCCCGGAAGAAAGCTACGTCCGAGCCTTTCCCCTTGATATCGATTCTTCAGAAGCGGCTCCCACCAATTACGGTTCTCCAAATACCACAAGACAGTCGCCTTAAGTCCAGACTCGAAAGTCCAACGCGGGCGCCACCCCAACTCCCTGCGAATTTTTTCGCTATCGACGGCATAGCGCCAATCGTGGCCGGGGCGATCTTCGACAAACTTGATCAAGGCTTCGTGGGTTCCTGGAGGCTTAGCGAGTTGCTTGTCGAGGATACGGCAAATCGCGCGCGCGACGTCGACATTCGCGCTTTCCGCCCCTCCTCCGACATTGTAGGTGTCCCCAATCCGCCCGGCGTTCAACAGCGCCATCAAGGCGTCGCAGTGATCTTCAACATGAAGCCAGTCGCGCCGTTGATCGCCCTTTCCATAAATGCCGATCGATGATCCGGACAGCGCACGGATTATTGTGAGCGGAATCAATTTTTCGGGAAATTGAAACGGCCCATAATTGTTGGAGCAACGGCTGACGATCACAGGCAGACCATAGGTCATCCCCCAAGCTCGAACGAGATGATCAGACGCAGCCTTGCTGGCCGAATAGGGAGAACTCGGATTGTAGGGCGACGCTTCGTCTGCGCACGTGTTGATGTCCTGGGATCCGAAGACTTCGTCGGTGGAAACGTGAAGTAGGCGAAAGCGCTCACGTTCCGTTCCGGCAAGCGCCTGCCGGTAGGTCGTCGCTACTTCCAACACCACACAGGTTCCGACGACGTTGGTTTGAATGAACGGACTGGGGCCGTCGATCGAGCGGTCGACGTGGGTCTCCGCCGCCAGATGAATCACCGCCGTTGGCCGGAACTCGTCGAATATCCTGTTGAGCGCCACACGATTTCGAATATCGATCTTTTTCAGGACGTATCGCGGGCTTCCGCTCACCGTCGCAAGGCTGGTCTTGGTCGCGGAGTAGGTCAGCTTGTCGACATTCACAACAGAAGCGTCGGTGCCGGCGAGAACGCGCCTAATCAATGCGGACCCAATAAATCCTGCACCTCCTGTGATCAAAAACCTTTCACTCATGGTCGCACTCTGCATGCGTTGTCGTCGCCGTCCCCGGGGTCGAGCACATGGGCCGTCCCGTCATAGGAACGTTGACTCTGCCCGAGTTTGCGTGATTTCGGCATAAGCCGTTATGATAACTACCAGATCGTTCCGGGACACACCATCATCGGGGATCGGAAACCAGAGGGTGCAGATGGACGTCAAGGGGATCGTATTAGCCGGAGGCAAAGGTACCCGTTTTCGTCCCGCGACAATGGCCACCAATAAGCACCTCCTCGCCGTCTACGACAAGCCGATGATTTTTTATCCGCTTTCGCTGCTCATGTTGGCGGACTTGCGTGACATCCTCCTGATCACGAGCCCGCGTGACGTCGCGCGATTCCAGGACCTCCTTGGAGATGGATCACGCTTCGGAGTCAATCTATCATACGCTACTCAAGAGGAGCCGCGCGGCTTACCAGAGGCCTATCTTATCGGCGAGCGCTTCCTCGATGGCCATCCGTCCTGTCTTGTTCTGGGGGATAATATTTTCTATGGGCAGGGGCTGCCGACAATAATTACACGAGGATTTACCCGCAAGTCTGGAGCGGGCATTTTCGTTTGCGAAGTGGACAACCCCCAGGACTATGGCGTGGCGCGCTTCGATAGCGAAGGTCGCGTCACCGAACTCTTGGAGAAGCCTCGCAGTCCCGCCTCCGACCTCGTCGTCACCGGTCTCTATTATTTTGACGCGACGGCCCCGGCGCGCGCCCGCA
Organism: Bradyrhizobiaceae bacterium; assembly: GCA_947481635.1. Lineage (GTDB taxonomy): Bacteria > Pseudomonadota > Alphaproteobacteria > Rhizobiales > Xanthobacteraceae > CANKHJ01. Next base: position 661 of record CANKHJ010000043.1, on the reverse strand, counting down.
CGTTGACGCCTTCGGCGCGCGGAGAGCTCGAGATTCTCGACCTCGCCACACAGTATCTTCGGGAAGGCCAACTGAGTGTCGAGCAGCTTGGACGCGGCATTGCCTGGCTCGACATGGGATCGCCCGATGCGCTCATCATGGCGAGCAATCTCATTCATGTCATTGATCATCGTCAGCGGCTCAAGATTGCTTGCTTGGAGGAAATCGCGTGGCGCAAGGGATGGATCGACGACACCACGTTGCGGCAGGCTGCTGACGTTTTTGCAGACACAGCTTATGGTCGCTATATCCTTCGTCTGTTGGCATAAATTCGTCCTTTTCCTCAGCGTATTCAAATCGGTGGGCTTCTCTATGCTTCGATGGGTCAAATCTGTCTTGAGGCAAGTGCCGGTTGTTGAGAGGCTGCGGCTGCGGCTAGCCGCTCTGGAACGTATGGCGATGCTGCATGGTGCTCGGCTTGATGTATTGGAAGCCGGGAGAGGCGGGGCGGTAGCAGCGCACGCACCGATGGCGGAGCCGCCGCAAGCGGCGCCGAGGATCGAATTATCGGTCGCCAATCTTCTTGCCTCGCTGGAAATTCCGATCAATCACGTTGAGAAAATAGGCTTGAGACCGGAAGATGTCGTTTTTGGTTTCGTGGCGCAGAACGTGGGAGCCGGCC
>CANKHJ010000042.1 GCA_947481635.1 Bradyrhizobiaceae bacterium | reverse complement strand
TGACAGGACTTGCCAGCACGCCGCCCGGCATCAACAACCCGCCGGCCAGCAACGCGAGCGCAAGGCTATGGCGCCGCATAGATTATTCCCCCGTTTTTTTGACCCGGGCGGATACAATCACGGACGCGTGATGTGTCAATCGTGCCCCTGCCCGCAACGGTACGGCGATGGGGCAAGGCGGTGAGGGAACTCACCGCTTTCGATATTTAGCTGAATTATGAAGCTTAATAGCCACGCATTTGCGGGCTCAGCTGGCGGAACTCGTGACCTGCAGCGGATCGTCGGAACCGGCCAGCGGCCGTTCTTCCATCATCACCCACAACACCAGAGCGACGATCAGGAAGATTTCCGCGCTTCCAAAGACCCAGCGGAAAACCTCCGCGGGAGCAGCGCTGGCGCCGAGCCCGGCGCTGAAAACCTGGATACCGGTGCCGCGACCGGCCGAGACTCCGAGCCCCGCGAGCAGGATTGCTCCCATGACGGCGATCAAAAACGCGGCCATCAACTGGCGAAAGAAGTTGACTGTGCCGGTTGCGGTGCCGACCTGGTGGCGTGGCACGGCGTTTTGAATCGAAACGGTCGCGATCGGGAACATCGTACCGACGCCGACCGAGATCACGCTCAAGATCGCGACCACGACATGAAGCGGCAGGTCCGGACGGATCGTGAGCAGGCCCATGCCGCAGACCGCGATGATCATGCCACCGGTCGCAAACCACTTATAGCGCGCGAAATGCATCATCACGCGCCCGGCGATGACCGAACTGGGCGTGGTCAGGACCACCGAAGGGATCAGCATCAGGCCGGCTTCGGTCGCCGAGAGCTGGTGCACCATCTGGTAATAGAGCGGCAGAAACACCGTCATCGAAAGCTGTGCGGCGAAGGCGAGAGAATTCGATGCCGTGCCCACGAGCATCACGGGATTGCGCAGCAGCCCGAGCGGCAGGAACGGCTCGTCGACATGCGTGATGCGCCAGGAGAAACCAAAGGCCAGCAGCCCTGACAGAACGACCAGCGCCACGATCGGCAGCGAGAACCACGGGTAATGCGTGCCGCCCCATGTCAGCACCAGTAGCATCGCCACGGCGGAGGCCATCATCAATCCGGCGCCGAGCATGTCGAGCTTGTGCTTGCGGTCGTGGCGCGGCAGCATCTTGAGCTGCTTATGCGTGAGCAGCGCAGCGATCAGCCCGAGCGGCACATTGAGCCAGAAGATCGCCGACCAGTGGATGTAATCCGCGATCAGGCCACCGAGGACCGGACCCAGAACGCCGGCGGTGATCCACACCACGGCCATATAGGCCTGATAACGGCCACGCTCGCGCGGCGACACGATGTCGGCAATGGTGGTCTGCACCAGCGGCACCAGCCCGCCGCCGCCAAGCCCCTGCAACGCGCGGCCGAGGATCAGCATCGGCATATTCTGCGCGGCAGCTGCGGCAATCGACCCGGCGATGAATACGCCGACTGCCGCCAGCATCACCGCACGACGGCCGTGGATATCCGAGAGCTTGCCGTAAAGCGGCGACACCGCCGTGCTGGTGAGCAGATAGGCCGTGATGATCCACGACAGATTCCCGATCTCGCCGAAACTGCGCCCGATCGTGGGCAGCGCCGTCGCCACGATCGTCTGATTGAGCGCCGACAAAAACATCGACAGCACGAGGCCAAAATAAATCGCGCGGATCTGCTTGTGGGTCAGCCGGACATGCGCGATTTCGCCGTGATGCGGCGTCGCGTGCGCTGTCAATTTTTCGGCAGATTCGGGACGGTTCATGCGCTCGGATCGTGGGGACAGGTTGTCGCACCATCGTCCGAAACCGCAGCCGGTTCAATGCCCGGAACGTCAGGGCTGTCCTGCTTTTGCCTAAGGCAAAGCCCCCCGCGCCGGGCTCGGGGGGCTTTGGGCAGTCGGACTTGCGGGTCGGCTATCCCTGCGGCTCGATCTTGGCGAGCTTCACATAATCGCCCCAGGCATCGACCTGCTTGATGAAGAAGGCCTGCATTTCGTCCGGCCCGGCCACCCACGGATCGGCCCCGAATTGCGCCATGAACTTTGTCATGTCCTCGTGGGCTTCGACCTGGTTGAACCACTTGTTGAGTTGTTCGACGATCGGTCGCGGCGTCGCCGCCGGCACCATCGTCGCCCACCACGACGTGAGGTCCATGCCCTTGACGCCAGCCTCGTCCATGGTTGGGAGGTCGGCATTGGCCTTCAAACGCTGCCCGGTCGAGACCGCGAGGATACGGACGCGGCCTTCGCGCTGCTGCGACAACGCGAACACGTTGTCGACCATCCCGTAATCCAGCGCGCCGCTGGCCATGTCGTTAAGCGAGTCCGGGGCGGTTTTATAATTCACCTCGATCGCCTGGACGCCGGCGATCTGCTTGTACATTTCGCCCATCACTTTCGCGATCGGGTTCGAGGTCGCGTAAGTGGCCTTGTCGCCCTTGATCTTCATCGCGGCGGTCAACTCTGAAACCGTCTTGTACGGCGACTTGGGATCGACGATCAGCATCGTCGCCTGCTTGTTCACTGCGGAGACGATCTGGATCGCCTTCTTAGGGTCGAAGGACGGATTCTTGAACAGATGGGCATTGGCGGCGACAGCGCTGCCGCCGTGGATGAAGATCGTGTATCCATCCGGCTTCGAACGGACCATATATTCGGCCGCGATATTGCCGAGTGCGCCAGCTCTGTTCTCGACGATGATGTTGCGGCCGAGGATCGGCCGCATCTTCTCGGCGAAGTAGCGCACGATCACGTCGGCGCCGCTGCCGGCCGGGAATGCGCAAATGAAATGAAAGTCCTGCGAGGGAAACGCCTGCGCGGACGCACCAGTGCCGAACGCGGTCAGGCCGATGCCGGCCGCCGCGGCGCCGATGGTGAATTGCCGTCTGTCGATTGTGGTCATGTGTTTCCTCCGAGGACGTGATGATGTCTTGGGTTGCCGAGGGGTGAAAGGTCGACGCCACGTCACCCCTGCTTTTCGAGCTTGGCGATGCGGACGTAGTCTTCCCAATCCCTGATCTCGCGCATCAGTTCGGCCTGCGCCTGATCCGGCGTGGTGAGCCACGGGTCGCTCGCCGCGCTATTGAGGAATTTCTTGGCATCGTCGGACCCGGTCACCTGGTTGAACCATGTGTTGATCTGGTCGACCAGCGGCCGCGGCGTGGCGGCCGGCACCATCACCGAGAAGAACGCGGTCATCCGGATCGGCACGCCTTGCTCGAGCATGGTTGGCGTCTGGGGATTGGCCTGCAGCCGGTCGGCGGTGCTCACCGCGAGGATGCGCAGCCGGCCTTCGCGCTCCTGCGCCGCACCGAAGATGTTGTCGATGGTCGCATAGTCGATCGCGCCGCTCTGCATGTCGTTCATCGCGTCCGACGCGGTGCGGTAGACTACCTCGACCGCCTCCAGCTTGGCGTGCTCCTTGTAGAGCGCGCCCATCACGCGGCCGTTCGGATTGGACGTCGCGTAAGTCGCCTTTTCCTTTTTCTCCTTGAGGAAGGCGGTGAGCTCGGCGACATTCTTCCACGGCTTGTTGGTATGTACCGCCAGCATCGTCGGCTGCTTGTTGATGGTCGCGGCCATCTGGATCGCCTTCGACGCATCGATCGGCGGATTCTTGAACAGATGCTGGTTGCTGGCGACGCCGCCCGCGCCATGGACGAAGATCGTATAGCCGTCGGGCTTCGAGCGCATGACGTGCTCCAGCGCAAGGTTGCCCAGCGCGCCGACCTTGTTCTCGACGATGATGTTGCGGTTGGTGATCGGTTTCAGTTTTTCCGCATACCAGCGCACGATCACGTCCGCGCCACTGCCGGCCGGAAACGCACAGATGAAATGGATGTCCTGCGACGGATAGGCCTGCGCCCAGGCGCTGCCGGTGCCGAACATCAGCGCCGATGCCGACGCGCCGATATTGAATTGCCGCCTGTTGATCTTGGTCACGATCCGCCCTTTCAATCTCTTTTTTGCCGCTGAGACCTACAGTCTAAACCCATTCACACTTGTCATCCCCGCGGAAAGCGGGGATCCAGTACGCCGTGCCCTATCGATGGGCCACGGAGTACTGGGCCCCCGGTTTCGCGGGGGCGACAAGCGAGATTGGCTCACGTGCCCGGCACAAAGGTACAGACAAATCACCCCTGCGGTTCGATCTTCGCGAGCTTCACGTAGTCGCCCCACGCCTTGATGTCCTCGACATAGAACGCCTGGGCTTCTTCCCACGTCGTGATCCAGGGATCGCTGGCGATGCTGTTGACGAATTTCTTGGCGTCCTCGCTGCGCGTCACCTGATCGAACATCTTGAATATCTGGTCGATGATCGGCTTCGGGGTTGCCGAAGGCACCATCGCGGCAAAGCCGCCGGTGAGCGACATCGGCACGCCCTGCTCGGTCATGGTCGGGATATCGGGAATCGCCTGGAGCCGCTGCGGCATGCTGATCGCCAGCATGCGGATCCGACCTGCATTCGCCTGCGCGGCGGCGAAGATGTTGTCATACATGCCGTAGTCGATCGCGCCGCTGGCCAGGTCGTTGAGCGAGTCACTGGCGGTGCGATAGGTAACCTCCACCGCCTGGAGCTTCTGGTGCTCCTTGTAGATCGCGCCCATCACCTTGCCGACCGGATTGGATATGCCGTAGGTCGCCTTCTCTCCCTTCGCCCGAACATGGGCGGTGACGTCGGCGACGGTCTTCCAGGGTGCATCGGCGCGCACCACCATCATGGTCGGTTGCCGGTTGATCGTGCCGGCGATGACGATGTCCTTGGCCGCATCGACGGTCGAGTTCTTGATGATGTGCTGGTTCGCAGCCAAAGAGGCCGGGCCGTGCACATAAATGGTATGGCCATCCGGCTTGGCGCGCGCGGCGTACTCGGTCGCGAGATGGCCGATGGCGCCGACTTTGTTCTCGACGACGATGTTGCGGCCCATGATCGGCCGCAGCTTGTCGGCATACCAGCGCACGATCACATCGGCGCCGGACCCCGCCGGGAATGCGCAGATGAAATGCACATCCTGCGAGGGAAAGGCCTGCGCCCAGGCGCTGCGCGGACCGAGCAACAGGCCCGACATGACCGCCGCCGAAGAACCGATATTGAATTGCCGTCGATTGATGGTCACTGACTTCTCCCGTTGGTCGCGCGTCGGTTGAACGCTGATTATTTATTGCGCCTGTCCGGGGCGAGGATCAGCCCTGTGGTTCGATCTTGGCGATGCGCACGTAGTCGCGCCACTCGTCGATCTGCTTGCGCCAATAGGCCTGCGCCTGTTCCGGCGAATTGACCCACGGGTCGCTGGCGATGCCGTTGAGGAACTTCTTGCCCTCCTCGCTGGTCACGACCTGGGTGAGCCAGGCGCCGAGCTGGTCCACGATCGGCTTCGGCGTTGCGCTCGGCACCAGGCCGGCCCACCAGCCGACCAGATCCATCGGATAGCCTAGTTCGGTCATGGTCGGATATTCCGGCGCGGCGTCGAGCCGCTTTCCGGTCGACACCGCCAGGATGCGCATGCGCCCGGCATTCGCCTGCGCCACCGCCAGCACATTGTCCGGAATCGCGAAGTCGATATTGCCGCTGGCCAGATCGTTGAGATATTCCGCGCCGGTGCGGTATTGCACGTCGACCGCCTGGAGACCGGCCTTCTCCTTATACATCGCGCCGACGACCTTGGCCGACGGGTTGGCGCTGGCGTAGCTCGCCTTCTCGCCCTTCAGCTTCATCGCCGCGGTGAGTTCCGCGATCGACTTGTGCGGCGAATTGGTGCTCACCGCGACCATCACCGGCTGCCGGTTGATGGTGCCGACGATCTGTAGCGCATTGGCGACGTCGACGGTCGGGCTCTTGAGGATATGCTGATTGGCGGCGAGCGCGCTCGCCCCGGTGATGTAGACGGTGTGGCCGTCCGGCTTGGAGCGCGCCGTATACTCGGTCGCGATGTTGCCGAGCGCTCCCGGCTTGTTCTCGACCACGATCGTGCGGCCGGCCAAGGGACGCATTTTTTCGGCGATGAAACGCACGATTACGTCGGCGCCGGAACCGGCGGCAAAGCCGCAAATGAAATGAATATCCTGCGACGGAAACGCCTGCGACCAGGCGGTCCGGCTCCCCACCACGCCCGCAGCCACGGCGGCCGACGAAAGGCCGGCATTGAATACGCGCCTCGAAATCCTGCTCATTTCGACATCCTCCCTGAAGGTTTATTATGCCGGCCACGATAGCACGGCACGGCTTGGCTCCGCACCGGCTTTCACGCTTGCGCCGGAGGGTCGGGGCGCGACTGGCGACCGGTTCGCGCCACAGGCAGCGGTTGCCTGCCCGCCCATGGCATGGGACCATCCGGCGTTTTGGGCGCCGGTCCAGTGTTCGAGGAGCCATGCCGCGACGTTTTGCCTGGGCATCACTGCCCGACGACGAGCTGCTTCAGCTCCGTCTCAAGGACCTCAAGGTCAAGATCGACGGCACCTGGGTCGAGGACTGCGTCAAGGCCCTCTACGAGGAGCTGGAGCAGCGCGACCTGCGCATCCGGCCTCATATGTGGGTCTCCGACGAATGGTTCAGCCCCGACAACACGCCGGGGATCGCGATCCCGTTCTACCTCACCCATCCCCGGCTGATGCGGCTGGAGCGCAAGAAGATCATCGACGTCGAAGGCGGCACGGTCCGCGAATGCATGCGCATTCTGCGCCATGAGACCGGCCACGTGATCCAGGCGGCTTACGAGTTGCACCGGCGGCGGCGCTGGCAGCAATTATTCGGCCGATCGTCGAAACGCTACCCGTCGCACTACCGGCCCAATCCGGCCAGTAAGAATTTCGTCCAGCACCTGCGGCTCTGGTACGCGCAGAGCCACCCCGACGAGGATTTCGCCGAGACCTTCGCGGTGTGGATGCGGCCGCGCTCCGATTGGCGCAAGCGCTATGCCGGGTGGCCGGCACTCAAGAAGCTGGAATATGTCGACGAGTTGATGGCCGAGATCGCGAAGGAACGGCCGCTCCTCACCCATCGTATCCTGGTCGATCCGTTGAGCCGTCTCAACAAGACGCTCGAGGAACACTATCGCAAGAAACTTGAGCTATACTCGGTTGAGTCTCCGAAGACCTATGATCGCGATCTGCAACGCATGTTCTCGGATAACCCGCAGCACCGACGTTCGCCGGCCGCCTCAACATTCCTCCGGAAGAATCGTGCCAAGATCAGACAGATGGTCTCGAAGTGGACCGGGGAATATCAATTGACCTTGGACGCCGTGCTTGACGACATGATCGGGCGTTGCCGCGAATTGAAACTGCGCGCGGTGGGGCCCGAACGACAACTGATGATGGATTTCGCCGTGCTGCTGACCGCCAAGACAGTGCATTCGCTCTACAGCCCCTCGCGCCGACAGTGGATCGCTCTATGAAGAGCCTTCGCGTCCTGGTGCTGCTCCACCCGGACTTCATGCCCCCGGAGTCGTCCAAGGGGTATAGCGAGCAGGAGAGCAACGTCTGGAAGACCGAATACGACGTCGTCACCACGCTGCGGAAGAGCGGCCATGAGGTGCGGCCGCTCGGCGTCCAGGATTCGCTCAAGCCGATCCGCGACGAGATCGAGAGCTGGAATCCGGACGTGGTGTTCAACCTGCTGGAGCAGTTCCACGGCGAGGCGGCCTACGACCAGAACGTCGCGAGCTATCTCGAGCTGCTGCGGATCCCCTATACCGGCTGCAATCCACGCGGGCTGATGCTGGCGCGCGGCAAGGACCTCTCGAAGAAGCTGCTCACCTATCACCGCATCCCGGTGCCGGCCTTCGCGGTCTATCCGAAGCGCGCCAAGATCAAGCGGCCGCCGCGCCTGAAGCTGCCGCTGATCGTCAAGAGCCTGAGCGAGGACGCATCGCTCGGAATTTCGCAGGCCTCGGTGGTCTTTACCGACGAGAAACTGGCCGAGCGCGTGACCTTCATCCACGAGCGCATCGGCACCGACGCCATCGCTGAGCAATATATCGAGGGACGCGAAATCTATGTCGGCGTGCTCGGAAACGACCGCCGGCGCGTGCTGCCGATCTGGGAGCTCGAATTCCGCGACATGGCCGCCGGAAACCTTCCGATCGCCACCGAGAAAGTGAAGCACGATCCCGATTATCAGGAGCGGCGCGGCATCATGCAGGGGCCGGCGAAAGACCTGTCACCCGAGATCAGCGCCCGCGTCATCAAGACCGCGCGCCGCGCCTGCCAGACCCTCGCGCTCGACGGCTATTGCCGCATCGACTTCCGGCTGGCCGCCGACGGCACGCCGTATTTCATCGAGGCCAATCCCAATCCCGAAATCGCGGAAAGCCAGGAATTCGCGCAAGCGGCGAAGCACGACGGCATCAAGTATAGCGACCTGCTCAACCGGATTCTCGCGCTGGCGGTGAGCAGGCAGAAGGGGACGCTTTAGTCTAGCGTTGGCTCGGACTTAACAGCCAACAACAACACTGATTGCCCCCGCGAACGCGGGGGTGACGGCCGGTGGATGTGGCGATAGAGCGGCAAGCTCTAGAGCAACAATCCTACCCCACCTTCGCGGCGCGCTCCTGTTGCGCGTAGCGGCTTTCCGGGCGCAGCAGTCCGAGATTCTCGCGCAGCGTCTTCCCCTCATATTCGGTGCGGAACAGCCCGCGCTTCTGCAATTCGGGAATCACCATGTTGGCGAAGTCGTCATGCGCGCCCGGGATGTAAGGCGGCATCACGCAAAAGCCGTCGCAGACGCCGGCGTCGAACCATTGCTGCATGTAATCCGCGACCTTGGTCGGTGAGCCGTGGATGGTGTTCTTGCCGCGCGCGCCGGCGACGCGCTGGCCGAGTTGCCGGATGGTCAGCTTCTCGCGCCGCGCCATCGCGAGGATGCTGTCGTAATGGCCCTTGCTTCCCGTATGCTCGGGCATCGGGTCGGGGAGTTCCTCGTCGAGGCTATAGGGCGAGAGATCGATGCCGCCGAGCATGGTCGCGAGGATCTCGCGGCCGACCATCGGATGGATCCGCGACTGCAGGTATTCGAAATTGTCGCTGGCCTCGGCGTCAGTCTTGCCGAGGACGACGCTCAGTCCCGGCAGAATCTTGCAGTGGTCGGGATTGCGGCCGTATTTGCGCATGCGGCCTTTCACGTCGTCGTAATACTCCTTCGCCGCCTCAATGGTGAGATGCGGGCTGAAGATCGCTTCGGCGAATTGCGCCGCGACCTCACGTCCATCGTCCGATGCGCCGGCCTGCACGATCACCGGATGGCCTTGCGGCGGACGCGGCACGTTGAGCGGCCCCAACACGTCGGAGACCAGTTTCCCCTTGTGGCCGAGCACGTGCATCTTCTCGGGGTCGAAGAACAGTCCGCTCTCCTTGTCGTGGAGGAACGCATCGTCGTCCCAGCTATCCCACAGGCCCTTCACCACCTGCGCGAACTCGATCGCGCGCTGGTAGCGGTCGTGATGCGCCATCGCGCCCGGCCGGCCGAAATTGAACGCTTCGGCATCCTGTCCAGAGGTCACGAGATTCCAGCCGGCGCGGCCGTGGCTGATGTGATCGAGCGAGGCGAATTTGCGCGCGACATGATACGGCTCGTTGTAGGTGGTCGACGCCGTGGCGACGAGGCCGATGCGCGAGGTCTTCATCGCCAGCGCGGACAACAGCGTCAGCGGCTCGAAATGGGCGACGAACTGCACCGAGCGGCTGAGCGCGTCCATATGCGCCGCGCGGGTCGCGTTGCCATCGGCCAGGAAGATCATGTCGAACTTGGCGCGCTCCGCGGTCTGCGCGATCTCGACATAATGCTCGATATTCGTCGAGGCGTCGGCCTGCGCGCGCGGATGCCGCCAGGAGGCGACGTGGTGCCCGGTCGGGTTGAAATACGCCGCAAGGCGCATCTTCTTCCTGTCGGTCATCTCATGTCCTCCTCTGGCTATTGCCCGCGAAGCAGCCTTTGAGCAGCCGCCTGAGCCTCGCTTTTGATCGGCAGCCTATCGATTGGCGTAACTTGTCCTCCTGTCAATAATTTCTATTGACGGACAGCCCATAAAAATACCGCGGCGACTTGCGTCGCCGCGGTTGCGCGGATTCCCGGCCGCGCTGTCCGGGCCTTACGGCCCGATGCTTCGCCTGATCCGAATCAGATCAGATCGCTTTCAGATCAGCCTTGCGGCTGGATCCTTATCAGCCTTGCGGCTGGATCTTGGCAAGTTTGCCGTTGTCGCCCCAGTCCTTGACGTCCTTGACCATGCGCGCCTGTCCCGCGTCCGGGGTCATGACCAGCGCATCGCCGCCGAACTGGGCCAGGAACTTCTTGGTATCGTCGGTCGAGACCACCTGCGCGAACCACTTGTGGATCTGCTCGACGATCGGCTTCCGGCAAACCGCCGCATATCGCGGGCGATACGCGTGAATTCTCAAAGGGAGCGGGAATTCCGCCAGGTCAGAGGCGCGGTGTGGTCTCGCCGATCAATTCGCCCGGTCCCCTGAACGGCAATTCTTCGATCCCCCAGCAGGCCGCGAAGGCCGCCAGCAGGCAGCCGATCGCCGCGGCGAAGACCCAGCGGAACACATTCGGATCGGCGGCAACCGTGCCGGCCTGCATCTCGGCGCCGCCGAGCATGATGGCGCCGAAGGCGGCCACGATGAAGGTCCCGCCGAGCGTGCGGAAGAAGCCCATGACGCCGGTCGCAATGCCGAGCTGGCGCGGCGCCACCACGTTCTGAATGGTGATGATGCTGATCGGAAACATCGGACCAACGCCGATCCCGATCATCGTGACCAGGATCAGGATCATCCAGAGCGGCAGCGCCAGCGGCTCGATCACCAATACAGTGAGGGCCACAAACGCGATCGCGACGGCGAACAGCGGCACCCGCATGTAGTGCACCATGCGAACGATCAGGAAGGTACTGGCGATCGAGGTCACCGTCGCCCCGCCCTGCAGCGCGATCACGGCCGCGCCGGCGAGCGTCGCCGACAGCCCAAGCCCGATCTTCAGATAGAGCGGGATCAGGATGGTCAGGCCGATGATCGTCCCGACGCCGAAGAAGGACGCGGCGGTCGCGTTGCGCACGATCTTATTGCTCAGGATCGAGAGCGGCACGAATGGCTCCGGCGCGCGGACCACGCGCCAGCCGAACCCGGCCCACAGCAACGCAGAGACGCCGAACAACCCGAGCACTTGCGGCGAAAGCCACGGGTAGCGCCGGCCGCCCCAGGTCATGGCCAGCATCAGCGCAAGCCCCGCGCTCATCATCAGCGCCGCGCCGAGGATATCGAGCTTATGCGGCCGGTCGTGACGCGGCAGCTTGCGCAATACGATCGCCACCACCGCAAAAGCGATGAAGGTGAGCGGCAGGTTGAGCCAGAAAATCACCGACCAGTGCAGATAATCCGAGATCACCCCGCCAAGCACCGGCCCGATCAGTGTCGACGACATGAACATCGCCGAGGTGTAGCCCTGGTAACGCGGCCGCTCCATTGGGGTGGTGATTTCGGCAACGATCGCCTGCGCCAGCGGAATGACGCCGGCACCGCCGAGCCCCTGCAACACGCGGCCGACCACCAACGTCCCCAAGTCTCGAGAATTCGCCGAGACCAGCGAGCCCGCCAACACGAAGCCGATCGCGATCAGCATCATGGTGCGGCGGCCATGGATGTCGGACAGCTTGCCATAGAGCGGCGTCGCCACCGTCGCGGCGAGCAGATAGGCCGTTACCACCCACGAGATGTTGTCGAAGTCATTGAGGCTGGTCGCAATCGCCGGTAGCGCGGTCGCGACGATCGTCGAGTCGAGCGCACCGAGGAACATCGGGAACATGATCGCGACCATGATCGCGCGCACCGTCGCGTGGTCGAGCGGCGGCGGTGCGGGCAATGCGGTGATTTCGGGCGCGCTCATGGAATCCCACGGCCGCGATGCTGCGGCGCGTGCTTATTGGCCGCCCGCGCGGCAAAGACAATCCCCTCTAGGGGAAGATCAGCCCTGCCCGCCCTCGCCCGGCCCTCGCCCGTCCGCCTGGATGCGTGAATGCGGCGGCCAGAGCCGCTCCATCGCGAGATAGGTGAAGGACGTCGATCAGGCGACCAGGAACAGGCCGTTGAGCGCCTCGATCGCCGCCGCCAGCCGCAGCGCGCCCGACGGCGCGATGTCGCCGAAGCCGAGCGTCGAATAGGACGACGCGGAAAAATACAGGTAGTCGCCGAAATGCCCCTCGGTGCTGCCGCTGAGCGCGCCCCAGCCGAGGTGGTGAATGCTCCAGAAAGCCACCGCATAAAATCCGACTTCGATCACATGCGCGGCGAAACAGCTGGACACCACGATCAGCACCCGCGCGTGGATCGGCGCACCCATCTTCGGCAAATGTGACGACAGCGCGCGCAGCACCTCGTAGTGGAACACGATGGTGCAGATGACGAGGACGGCGGAGATGGGGATTGCGGGGAACATGTCAGCCAACACCCGCGATCATGATATCCCGTTTATGGTCGATAGCTCCGAGCCGAGACTTCGCGCTCAACGTGGTGCGCATTTCTCGCACCTGCATCCCTTGCCGATGAACAAATCAAAATACTCGCGCCCGTAATCCATCGTGATCTCGGCGCCTGGCGCGATCTTCTTGCGCGCGTAGATTCTGATCCTGCCACCCGAACTGATTGCCTCGGCATTCGGCTTGCAGGAGTGATTGAGATAGCGCGCGCGGTTCGCGCGGCTCGATCCGTCGATCGTCCAGCGCTCGCTCACTTCGAACATGTAACGGGCGCCACGCCGCCATTCGTGTTCATGCGCCGTCGTTGTCGAGATGCGTTTGCCCAGATACTCGATGATGAATTCGCCGCGCGCGATCGGCGCGACGGCAAACAACCCAAGCCCCGCTTGCGAGCGGCCAATGCGGAAACGAGCCAACGACATCAGTTCAAAACCGCATCCACCTCAGACCGGACGCGGCTTACGCCGCGGCACCTTCAATGGCCAGTCCACGATGTGGTTGTCGAGTTCCGAGTCGGGAATATCCTTCTCGCTCCCCGAGAGCCGGCCGCGGATCGAGACCCCGGCCGAATGCACGGTCGTCGGGTCGCCCGAGACCAGCGGGTGCCACCAATACAGGTCGCGGCCCTCGGCAAGCAGCCGGTAGCCGCAGGTCGGCGGCAGCCAGGGGATTTCGCGCACGTTCTGCGGCGTGAGCTGGACGCAGTCCTTCACCTTCTTCTGGCGGCGCGGATAGTCGCGGCAGCCGCAGGTCTCACCGTCGAGCAGCCGGCAGCCCACGCTGGTGAAGAAGATCCGGCCGGTGTCCTCTTCTTCCAGCTTGTTCAGGCAGCAGCGCCCGCAGCCGTCGCATAGGCTCTCCCACTCGGGCAGGGTCATGTCTTCCAGCGACTTTTGCTGCCAGAACGGCTTTTCCTCAAGGTCGGTCATGGGAATCCTTCTAGCCCTGCGGGATGGCTCGCGCGAGCCCAAATGCCCCTCATGCCTGGGCTTTGCCCGGGCATCCACGACTTTGGCTCCAAGAAGCGGATGGCCGGCGGCCCCTCCCCCCGTTCACCCTGTCCCCAGGGCAGGTCTCCGCGGCCATGGTCCCGCCGCATCCCTTGGGGTAAAACCGTCGCCGGGGGGCCAAACCCGCCCGAATGTCGAACCTGCCGGCTGACTGCCGCACGAGACCAAGACTTGCGCGATCTGTTCAACGACGACCGCTCCCGTGGCCATTGGCGCGCGCGCCTGCGCCGGGTCGCGCTCGACATCGATTCCCGTGTCGATTCCGGCATGTTCGAAGCCGGCAAATGGTCGCGTGAACTCTACGAGCGCTTCTCGATCTTCATGGACCGGTTCCATGTCGCCGGCTGGCGCCGGCTGATGGTCGAGGGCCTGTCCGAGGGCGCCACCTTGGGCACCGCCGGGCTGGTCCTGATGCTGGCGCTGGCGGTGCCGGCGTTCCGAGAGACCTCCGACGAGGACTGGCTGAAGAAATCCGAGCTCGCCGTCACCTTCCTCGACCGCTACGGCACCGAGGTCGGCTCGCGCGGCATCAAGCACAATGATTCCGTCCGGCTCGACGAATTCCCCGATCATCTGATCAAGGCGGTGCTCGCCACCGAGGACCGGCGCTTCTACGAGCATTTCGGCATCGACGTCCCCGGCACCTTCCGCGCCGTGCTCACCAACGCGCGCGCCGGCGGCGTGGTGCAGGGCGGCTCCTCGATCACCCAGCAGCTCGCCAAGAACCTGTTTCTCTCCAACGAACGCACGCTCGAGCGCAAGGTGAAGGAGGCGTTCCTCGCGATCTGGCTCGAGACGCGGCTCACCAAGAACGAGATCCTGAAGCTCTATCTCGACCGCGCCTATCTCGGCGGCGGCACCTTCGGCGCCGACGCGGCCTCGCAATTCTATTTCAACAAGTCGGCGCGCGAGGTCACGCTGTCCGAAGCCGCCATGCTCGCCGGCCTGTTCAAGGCGCCGACCAAATTCGCGCCGCATATCAACCTGCCGGCGGCGCGCGGCCGCGCCAATGTCGTGCTCGACAACCTGATCGAGGCCGGCTTCATGACCGAAGGCCAGGTGTTCGGCGCGCGGCGCAATCCCGCCACCGCGGTCGACCGCCGTCACGAGCGCACGCCGAATTATTATCTCGACTGGGCCTTCGACGAGATGCGCAAGCTCGCGAACACGTTGCCCAAATCGGTGCATGAAAGCGTCTTCGTGGTGCGCACCGGGCTCGACACCGGTCTCCAGCAAGTCTCGGAGGATGCGATCGAGTCGATGCTGCGCCAGCACGGCCAGCAATATAATGCATCGCAGGCCGCGACCGTGGTGATGGAGACCGACGGGACGGTGCGCGCGATGGTCGGCGGACGCGATTATGGCGAGAGCCAATTCAATCGCGCGACCGACGCGTTGCGCCAGCCGGGCTCCTCGTTCAAGCCTTATGTCTATGCCACCGCGCTGAGCAACGGTTTCAAGCCGTCGTCGATCGTGGTCGATGGGCCGATCTGCCTCGGCAATTGGTGTCCGCAGAATTACGGCCGCTCATTCTCGGGTGCGACCACGCTCACCTCCGCGCTGGTGCGCTCGATCAACGTCATCCCGGTCAAGCTCTCGATCTCGCTCGGCGATGGCAATGCGCGCCGCGGCCGCGACAAGATCGTCGCGACGGCGCGCGCCATGGGCATCCGCACGCCGCTCACCGATACGCCTTCGCTGCCGATCGGCGCCGCCGAAGTGACCGTACTCGATCATACCGGCGGCTATGCCACATTCCCGAATGGCGGCATGGCGGTGACGCCGCATGCGATCCTCGAAGTGCGCTCCGCCGGCGGCGACCTGATCTGGCGCTTCGACCGCGACGGCCGCAAGCCGCGGCGCGTGATCAGCGAGCAGGTCGCGGCCGATATGAACATGATGATGAACAAGGTGGTCGAGGAAGGCACCGCTCGCCGCGCGATCCTCGACGGCATCAAAGCCGCGGGAAAGACCGGCACGACCAATGATTATCACGACGCCTGGTTCGTCGGTTTCACCGGCAATTACGTCGCGGCGGTCTGGTACGGCAACGACGATTACAGCTCGCTCAACAACATGACCGGCGGTTCGCTGCCGGCGATGACGTGGCACCAGATCATGGCCTACGCGCATCAAGGCGTCGAGTTGCGACCCATACCCGGCGTCGATCCGGCGACGCCGCTGTCGCGTCCAGCGGTCGTGGCCCAGACCAAGGGCACCGAGCGGCCGCAGCAGCCACCGGTGCTGAGCAAGCGCGGCGCCGACCTTCTGGTGCGGATCGAGCGGATGATGGAGGACGCCACGCGCTCCCTCGCCGCGCGGCCGGCCACATCACCGGAGCGGCGTGCAGCGACAACAGAGGCGGCAGCAGCCGCCTCCAACTGACGCCCGTGCGACTGCTCGTCGGACTTCTGATCGCTCTGGTCGTGGCCGCCGCGGTCGGGCTCGGCACTACGTGGCTCGTGGTCACCCGCGGCGCGCCTTTCGGCGCCCTGACCGTCGGCGCCTGGACCGCCTGGCCGCGCAACGGCACCATCGACATCGATCCCTATGCCCGTGCGGCGGTTGCCCGCAGTGGCGAATTGCCGGTCGGCTCGGGCGACGGCATCGCGTTTTTGGCACGTGGCGACAACGCCGGCCGTGCGCTCGACGGACGCTGCGATATCATCGTCAGCGGAACCACACCGCCGGCGCGCTACTGGACCATCACCCTGTATGATCCGGTCGGGCAATTGATCGCCAATACGGCGGGGCGTTACGGATTTTCCAGCCAGGAAATCGTGCGCGCGACCGACGGCAGTTTCGAGATTCTGGTCGGCGCACGGCCGCGGCCCGGTAATTGGCTGCCCACCAGCGGCGCGGAACGATATCTGCTGGTGCTGCGCCTCTACGATACGCCGATCGGCGTGACGACCCGCGCCGGCCGTGACGCTCCGATGCCTTCGATCACACAAAAGGCGTGTCCGTGATGCGCTGGCTCCTCTGGCTGATCAGCGGCGTGGTGCTCGGCGGCCTGGTGCATCTCGGTACGGTGCTGGCATTGCCGCGGATCGCCAGCCATAACGCCTATGCGCGGATTGCGGCCACGACACCGGTGAATACAGTAGTGCCATTGCCCTCCGCCCTGCCCGGCAGCGCGGTCGTGCCGTTCATGGATCCTGCTTTCGCGACTGCGGTCTGCCGTTACGACCTCAGCAAAGGGACGCTGAAGCTGACCGCGCCGGTGAGCCCGGCCTACACGTCGGTCTCGTTCTACACGCCGCTCGGCGTCGCCTATTATGCGATCAACGACCGTGCCGCCGGCCGGCGCGTCATCGAGCTCGACCTGATGACAACGCCGCAGCGCAACGAATTGCCGGAGAACGAAGAGGTCACCGCGGCCGATCGATTGATCGTCGAATCGCCGACCGTGACCGGGCTGATCGTGCTACGTGCCTTTGCACCGGAGATCGGCCTGATGCCGGCGGTGGGAACGGCGCTCGGCGCCGCGCAGTGCCGCGCACAGTGATCCGTCGGCCTGATTAATCCGTCACCCTCGTTAATCCGTAACCCTGAGGTGCGAGCCCTTGCGAGCCTCGAAGGGGGACGGCCTTAGAGATGAAGGTATTGAGCTATTTGCTGTAATGCGGCCCGGCGGCCTGCCGCGCCGGCGCCCGCAGCAGCGGCCCCTCGCAGACACCGGCCTTCATCTGCAACAAGGTCAGCGCCCGTTCCGCGTCGACCGCCCGTGGCGATGGAACCGAGATCACCAGCCGTTCCAGCGCATAACGGTACGCGATCATGCGCGACGTCACCGAGCGGCAGACCCATTCGATGATCAGGCCATTCTCGTTGACGCGGTTGACCGCGTTGGCGTGCTCGGCCGGCGTGAGGTCCGCCACGTAATTCAGGCTTTTCTCGCGCTTCTCGTCGAGATCGGCGACCCGATGCGCGGTGGTGAAGAAAGCGTCGATCCGCACCACGTCGTTGCGGATATCGTCGATCAGGCGCGCATAGCGTGACACCGGCGAGCGGACAGGCGGCGCGTTCAGGCGCTGCAGATATTCGGCTTCGAGCCACACACCCTCGTCCGGCACGGTCCGGATCAGTCCGCGCTCGGCCAGCACGGCGAGCCAGCGGTTGCGATCATAAGGCGGCGCGATCAGCGGATAGGCCTGGCTGCGCAGCAGCCGCTCCTCGTCGATCAGCGGATATTGCGAAGCCGGCAGGCCGACACTTCCGACCGCTTCGTTGCCGACCCAGTCATGTGTGGAATCGCTCGCCAGCGGCGAGCGCATGCGGCCGAAATCGCCTTGCACGCATCCGGCGAGCAGAACGGCCGCGAGCGGCAGCGTCCCCAGCCAGTGGGTCCGGATTGAATTCAAGATTGCGAGTTGCGGCGCCGCCGGCGGCGTCGCGAGGCCGAACCCGTACCTGATGCCGCATCGTCGGACGGCGTATCGTCGTAGCGCTCGATGCGGATCACCGGCAGGATAATGACGGTCGCCGGCTCGCGCTTGTCGCCGAGCGCATGGCGCGTGCGTCCACTGCCCGCTTCAGGGAATCTCACAACGGTTCCCATGTGACTCTCCAACGTCCGTTGACCGGACGGCCCCGCCGATGACGAGATCGGCCCCAACCATCTAGCCGCACCCATGGTTAACGGCTCGCTAACGCCGACTGGCTAGCTTCGGGGGGAAATCGGATTTTTTGATCGGAATTCCTGCCTTGGCCGACAGCAGCATCACTCCCGACCTCGAAGGCCTCCTCGGCCTCGCGGCATCGACCGGAATCGACGTTCGTCCGACGCTGCTGCGGGTGCTGACCGACCTGTTCGTGCAGCGTCGCATCCGCACCACCGACGCCGCCCGGCAATACATCCAGATCACGCTGCGCCTGCTCGATTCGGCCAATCTGGAATCGCGCAAGGCCGTCGCCGCGAAGCTCGCAACCGACCCGATGGCGCCACACCGCATCATCGAGCGGCTGGCGCGCGACGAGATCGCGGTCGCCGAGCCGATCCTGAAACATTCCACCTGCCTGTCATTCGACGACCTCGCGGCGATCGCCACCGCCAAGGGCGGCGCGCATGCGGAGATCATCGCGGCGCGCGACCCTGCGCCCACCGAGACACCGCCCGTCACCATCTCGGCCGGCGACAATTCCGCGGAACTCGCGGAATCCTTCTTTTCGGCCGGCAGCGCGGAACGCCGGCTGATCCTGATGAGCCTCGATTATGCGTCGCTGCCGGACGATACGGTTCAGCAGACATCCGATGTCACGCGCCGGCTGGAGACTGCCGCACTGAAGGCCGATGCCGCGGGGGCGGCGCGCGAACTTGAACGCGCGCTCGGTCTGACTTCGCGCCTCGCGCGCCGGATCGTCGAGGATGCGTCCGGAGAGCCGTTGGTCGCCGCCGCCAAAGCGATCGGCTGTCCCACCCCGGTGCTCCAGCGCATCCTGCTGTTCGTCAATCCGGCGATTGGACACTCGGTCGACCGGGTCTACGAACTCTCGCAGCTCTATAACGAGATCAGCACGCAGGCGGCGCGGCAGCTCGTCGCCATCTGGCGTGATGCCGATCCAGCCGAACGGCCGCAGCCGCGCCATGCGCCGCTGTTCGCTTCCGAACCGGCTTCGACCGGGCGCCGTGAAACCGCGCTGGTCAGGCCGGCAGCGCAGAGCATTCCGCGGCGCGCTGTCTTGGAACGCTAGTTACGCCACCACGCGGTCGAGGAAGTGGCGGCCGGCCCGGTCTTCCGCCTCGACGATCCAGGCATCCGGGTCGAAGCGTAGTTCGCGCGTCATGCGCTCTTCCACCTTTTCGTCGGGCTGACGCTCGAGACTGCGGACAAAGGCACGATCGGTGGGGTGATCGTCATCAAACGCGGTCTGCGGCGCCGGGCCATAGAGATCGGACGTGCCATCCAGCCGGCTGATCTTGACGAAGATCGCGCCGGCGTCCTCCGCGCCGCGGTGGCGCACCGCCGCGAAGGCGCCCTCGACCTGGCAAAGCCGCAGGTAGGCCGAAACCCAGATCGCAGATTTGAGGCGCATCGATCATCCCCGCCAGCGTCTCATACGCTTGCGCGATGCGCTGAGGCAATCACTCCAGCGGGCGGCCCGTCACCACGGCGAGTTCGCGCATCACGCGGTCGGTCACCTGGCCGGTGACCGGCAGCTTGCGGTCGCGCTCGAATTTTTCGATCGCCGCCTCAGTGTCGGGATCGAGAATTCCATTCTGATGGATTTGGCCATAGCCATACAGCGACAAGGCGCGTTGCACCGCCAGGATCTTCTTGGCCGG
Source organism: Bradyrhizobiaceae bacterium (assembly GCA_947481635.1). GTDB lineage: Bacteria > Pseudomonadota > Alphaproteobacteria > Rhizobiales > Xanthobacteraceae > CANKHJ01. Next base: position 7,752 of record CANKHJ010000042.1, on the reverse strand, counting down.
CGGCGCGATCAGTTCGCCCAGCGGATCCGGCCGTGACGCGACTGGAATGACCGCGGGCGGCATCGGCCTCCCGAACGTGACGGTCGAGCGGATGATTGCGGCGAGCAATGTCTCATTCGGCTCGATCGATGGCCGCAGCCGCGCGGCCTGCTCGAAATCGCGGATCGCAGAGTCGGTCTTCGGGCCATAGAAGCCGTCGAGCGGACCATCATAGAAGCCACGTTGCGCCAATTCGCGCTGAATACCGGAGATCAACTCACCGCGCGGACGCAGCCCTTGGCCGTCGGTCCTCGTTGCCTCGGCCGGCCTCACGGCGGCGATCTCGGCCGGTCGCGGCCGCGGCAGCAAGACGGTGACCGCGCCGGTTGCATCAGGCGAGGCCGCGCGCGGACCGGCAGCCGCCACCGGCGCCACCTTTGGCGGCTCCGGCGGCGCGAGCGCGAAGATCGGCGCCGGATGCGGCCCGGTCTGCAAGAATAAGGCATTGACCGCGATAGCCCCTGCGGCGATCACGCAGAGCGAGAGCGCCACCAGGTCCTTCACGGGCCAATTCTTCAATCGCGACACCAGCGCGAATGGGCTGTTCTTGTCAGCCCAATCGTCATCGTCCGCGATCACGTCGATCCGGTCTCTCGCCATAACGCTGCTACGCACTCATCTTCACCAGGACATTGGTCGCATCGGCAACGCGCGCCGCGAGCCTGGCGACCTGTGGACGCTCTCCAATTTTCTCAAAACTTTCTCGGTCGGCTGGCAGGCGAACCGTCACCTTGGTTCCTTCACCCAACCGGCTGACGATGTCGATCGTGCCTTTTTGCAGCGAGACGAGACCTTTGACAATCGACAGGCCGAGGCCGGTGCCGTCATGACGTCGGTCATAGGAGGCCCTGGCCTGGAAGAACGGCTCGCCGATACGGCGCAGATCGTCTTCACCGATCCCGACCCCGGTGTCCTCCACCGAGACGGCGACAAAGCCGTTCTCGACCCGACCGCTCACGATTACGGTGCCGCCGCGGTCGGTGAACTTGATCGCGTTGGACAGCAGGTTGATCATGATCTGATTGAAGGCGCGCTTGTCGCCGAGCACGAATGGCAGATCGTCGGGAACGCGGGTGACAAGCTCGATACGATTCTCGCGCGCCTTGAGCGCAAGCAGATCGCAGCAGCCGACGATGATCTGATGCGGCGCGAATGGCTCCGGCGTGATTTCGAAATTGTTGGTCTCGATCTTCGACATATCGAGAATGCCGTTGACCACCGACAACAGGTGGTGGCCGGAATCGTTGATCAGATGCGCATACTCGCGCCGGCGCGCGGCGTCGAGCATCAGCGAATCTTCCTTGGTCAGCATCTCGGAGAAGCCGATAATCGCGTTGAGCGGCGTACGCAGCTCATGGCTCATGGTCGCGAGGAAGCGGCTCTTGGCGGCATTGGCGCGCTCGGCTTCGCTGCGCGCATCTTCGAGCGCCTGTTCCTGCCCCTTGCGCTCGGTGATGTCGCGCATCACCGACACGACTTCGGTGGTGTTCGGCAGGGTGCCTTGACCCACGGCGTGGTCGAGCGGACGGCATCGCATCTCGACCCAGACGAACTGATCGCCGGTGCGATGCGCGGATTCGTGGCGGACGCGGAATTCCACCGAACGGGCTTCGCCCAGCGCCGCTGAATCGCCCAACGCGGTGAGATAGGCGGGACGATCGGCGACATGGACGCGGTCGAACAGCCCATGACCGAGCAATTCGCGCATCCGCGTCCCGAACACGGCTTCCGCCGCCGGCGACACGAACAGCACGCTGCCGTTGCGGCCATGGCGGGTGATCACGTCGGTCATGTTGCGGGCGAGCAGGCGGTAGCGATCCTCCTCGGCGTAGAGCAGCCAGTGGCTCATGCGCGCGAGCGATTCCGCGCCGAGCGCCAGCCCGGTGGCGTAGAGCGAGGCGGAGATGATGCCGAGCGCCGCGAGCGCGCCGTGCTCGACGTCGACCGCCGCCGGCGGAGGCGCGAGGCCGAGTTTGCTGATCAACAGCAGAAAGCCGGCCGCGCAGAGCGCGAATGTAGACGCCAGCGCAACCACGCGGCGCGAGGCCGAGAGCGCGGCTTCGAGCGGGACCACGACCAGCCAGATCGCCGAGAAGGAGCTGATGCCGCCGGTCTTGAACGCGACAATGGTGACGAGGCCGGTGAGCGCCAGCGACGAGAGCACATGCGCGCTCTCATATTGTCCGGTCCGCGACAGGAAATAAGAGATCAGGATCGGCGCAACCAACCAGGCGAAGACGATGATCTCGAGAAGGCCGGGCACGCCGCGGACCGAAAGATAGACCGGAAATGCGGCAAGCGCGACGAAGCTGCCGATCAAGCGCGGCGCAATGAAAGCGCGGTGACGCGCGGCAGCAAGCGGATCATGCTTTGCCGACACATGCACCAGGCCGTCAACGTAGTCGCGAATCGGCGCGATAAAACCCACGATGCAACTGCACGCCCGGTCCCCAGGACGCGCTCCCCTTATGAGCCGGCCGGGATCGTGTCAGAGGCCACTTAAGCGAACACTAAGGCGGTGCGCGACGCACCCGCAGGAATGCGCGTTTCAGCAGTGTTCCGCGTGTGAAGCGTCGCTATTCCCGCGTAATGGTGAATGGTTGGTATGCCGAGGATGGTGAATGGAGTCTTGCGGTTGCGCGGCGTCATTGTGGCGAAGACGCGGAGAATGCGCGCAATACGCGGTGTTGCGTAGCGCGCATGGTGCGTTCGTTACGCAGATACATCCAATTTGAAGAAAACAAGCGGCGCATTCGCGAAAAAACCAACCTTCGCAGCGAACGGCCGTTTCAAGCCTGCGCGCTAGATTGCGGACAACAACACGGCCGGAATGCGCCGTGACGCAAGGGGCAAGGCGATGAGGTTTCTTCTGCGGGTGGCGTTCTGGCTGGGCGTCGTCCTGGTCATATTGCCAAGCGGCGGTTCCGACACCGCGCCGAAGACGGCGCAGGTGAGCGCGTCCGATGCTGTGTCGCTGGCAAGCGCGGCTGCGGCCGACATGCGCCAATTCTGCGAGCGCAAGCCAGACGCCTGTGTCGTCGGCTCGCAGGTCGCCACCGCGCTCGGCTACCGCGCCCAGGCCGGCGCGAAGATGCTGTATGATTTCCTCACCGAGCGCTTGGGCCCGCAGGAGACCGGTTCGGTCGCCACCGCGGAGCGCAAGCCGGCGCCGCCGGTGGTGCAGGCTTCGAAGGATGTCGTCTCTCAGGACACGCTCGGCCCGTCCGATCTGGCGCCCGAGCATCGCGGCCCACAGCGCAAGATGCACGGCGCCGACCGCAAGGTCTGAAAAACGAACCATCGCCGATTCCGGATGATGCGCCTATATATCCCTCAGATAGGGAGTGGCGGCGCAAGCATATGGATATCAACGAAGTCACTGACAATTTCGCGCTGCTGGACGACTGGGACGATCGCTACCGTTACGTGATCGAGCTCGGGCGGGCGCTGGCGCCATTGCCGGAATCCGAGCGCAACGACGTCAACAAGGTGCAGGGCTGCGCCAGCCAGGTCTGGCTGTCGACGATCACCCAGCGAAACGGCGCGGCGGGTCCGGTGCTCTCATTCGTCGGCGACAGCGATGCTCATATCGTGCGCGGGCTGATCGCGATCCTGTTCGCGCTCTATTCGGGCAAGCCGGCGCGGGAGATCCTGTCCACCGATGCGATTGCAGTCTTCGACAGTTTGGGACTGCGCGAACATTTGACGCCGCAGCGTTCCAACGGGCTCCGTTCGATGGTCGAGCGGATCCGGACGGATGCCCGCACGGCGCTTGCGGCGTAACCGGACGCTGGCGGCTGAGAATTACTTGCGGCGGCGGCGTTGCTGGCCGAGACCCATCTGCTTGGCGAGTTGCGACCGCGCGGCGGCGTAGTTCGGCGCGACCATCGGATAATCGGCGGGAAGCGCCCATTTCTCGCGGTATTGCTCGGGGGTCATCTCGTATTGCGTCCGCAGATGGCGCTTGAGCGACTTGAATTTCTTGCCGTCCTCCAGACAGATGATGAAGTCTGGATGGACCGACTTTTTCACCGGGACCGCAGGCTTCAGCGGATCGGAGGTCACTTCCACCACGCCGGTCGACACCCGGCTGAGCGCCGAGTGAACCTGGCTGATCAGCGCCGGCAAATCCCCAGCAGGCACGGAATTATTGCTCACATAGGCTGAAACGATTTCGGCCGTGAGGGCGATGTAAGACGTCGAGCCGCCGTCGCTCATTGTTGGCATGTCCCTGATCTGTTGCTCTTCCGGCCGGCATCAATGCCGCCAAGGTTGCGGCCGCATCTCAAAACATCACGAAACAACCGTCGATGAACCTTGCTCGACTGAATCTCTATTTGGTTCGACTGTCAATGGCAATAAAGCCGCACAATACGCAGCCGGGACTACTGGCGACTTCTGTCACACTGCAGGTAAACCAGAGCAACAAGGCGGGCGCTGCGGCGGCGGCGTCTGACGACCAGCAAATGTGAGTTGTCATCGGCGCCGAAGCAGCACATCTGACTGGTGAAGGACGGGGGTGAAGATGGACACGAAAACCAGCCCGATGGTTGAGAAACCGAAGCCGAATGGCGCAAGCTTCTGACGCCGGCGCAATTCCACGTGACGCGCGAGCATGGCACCGAGCGCGCTTTTACCGGCCCATACTGGGACGAGAAACGCGCCGGCCTCTATCGCTGCGTCGGCTGCGAGACGCCGCTCTTCTCAGGCGACACCAAATATGATTCAGGGACCGGCTGGCCGAGTTTCACCGCGCCGGTCGATGACGGCGCCGTCTCCGAACACATCGATGGTTCGTGGCTGATGCGCCGCACCGAGATTCGTTGCGCGCATTGCGATGCGCATCTCGGGCACGTCTTTCCGGATGGGCCAAAGCCGACCGGGCAGCGCTATTGCATGAATGGAACGGCGTTGAAATTCGATCCCAAAGACACTGACAAATCAGACGCCGATAAATAGTATCGGCGCTTATCCGTTCTGCTCGAGATGCTCACGCAGTTCGGTGATCGAGCCGAACCGGACCGTGCCTTCGGGCAACTTCGCCTCGATCGAGCCATCGGCATACAGCGTGTAGGCCATGCCGTCGACGACGCCCGATTTGAGGATCGCGACCGGCTGATCGGCCGGGGCCGGTTGATACGGCGCTTCGGCCGCGGCGGGAGCGACCTCTGTCCGAACGTCCCGGCGCGGCTCGACCATCGTCGCTGTCGACGATTCAAAGTCCCGACGCGGCTCCGGGCTGGGCCGGGGCCTGCGCCATGGGAAGGCAAGGCGCGATTCTGCCTGGGTGCGGGCGTCGCCCCCGACCGGTGAATCGAGGTGGTCCACCGGCGCCGGCTGCGGCATCGGGAACGGAGCGCCCTGGGTCGGCGCGTGCGGCGAGAGTGGCGTCTCGTCATCGTGGTCGGCGGCGGTTGCGCCGTCAGCGGCGCGATCGGTCCGTGGGATGTTCGAGCGCATCCGCTCGATCGCATCGAATGAGAAGCTGACCGGCGATGCAGGTCCGACGCGCGGTTCCCGACGGGCCGGTGGCACTGGAGTAGTCGATGGAGCCGGGGCCGCCGCTTCAGGCGACGATACGCGGGGCTGCGCCGGCAGGCGCGGACCGTTCCGGACCGGAACCGCGGCGGCGCGAATATCGGTGGTGCGGGCGGTGCGGGTCAGGCCGCGGGCGGCCAGGACCTCGGAAATGCGCTCCAATTGGCGCACACCGGCCGCCAGTCCGAACAGGATGAGCCCGCCCACGAGGCTGGTCACGCCGGCCCCGATCAGCGTGTTTCCGAGACCGAACTCATTGATCGGAATACCGAATCCGATCATCGCGAAGCCGATGGCCGTGCTGAACAGGCCGAGGATCAAAACCAGGAACGCCATACGCCACCAACATCCGGACAGGCTCGAATTCCCAAGCCGTCCATTTCACATGGTTACCAAAGAATTTTGTCCGCCTTAAGATGCGGCGGCAATGCTTATTGTCATTATAACTCCATACAATTCTAAACTTGCTTAACGCCGCGGTTGGGAGAATATGCCGCCCTGTTCGGGGTCCGTGAGCCTGTTTTGAGGAGAAGCCAATGTCGTTTTCACTGCCGGAACTGCCTTATGCCTATGACGCACTCGCGCCTTACATGTCGCGCGAAACACTCGAATTCCATCACGACAAGCACCACCAGGCTTACGTGACCAACGGCAACAACCTGCTCAAGGGCAGCGAGTGGGAAGGCAAGCCGCTCGAAGAGGTGGTGAAGGGCGCGTTCGGCAAGAATGCCGGCCTCTTCAACAATGCCGGCCAGCATTACAATCACCTGCATTTCTGGAACTGGATGAAGCCCAACGGCGGCGGCGACAAGATCCCCGGCGCCCTTGAGAAACAGATCGTCGCCGACCTCGGGTCGGTGGCCAAGATGAAGGAAGACTTCATCCAGGCCGGCGTGACCCAGTTCGGCTCGGGCTGGTGCTGGCTCGCGGTGAAGGACGGCAAGCTCGCGATCATGAAGTCCGCCAACGGCGAAAGCCCGCTGGTCCAGGGCGCGACCCCGATCCTCGGCTGCGACGTCTGGGAGCACTCGTATTACATCGACTACCGCAACCGCCGTCCCGACTATCTCAAGGCGTTCGTCGACAACCTGGTGAACTGGGACTACGTCGCGAAGCTCTACGAAGCCGCGAAGAAGTAATCCGGCGAGGCTGATTTGATCCCGCCTCATCCTGAGGAGCGCCGCGAGGCGCATCGCACAGGGTGAGGCGGCTTCGCTTCGACCAGATCTTTGAGGATAAGGTCTGCGATCGGCTGGCGATCGCGGTCCTGGTACTTGTCGGGCTGTTCGTCGCGCTGACATTCCGCGACTACGGGCTGAGCTGGGACGATTACACGCACTCCGAATATGGCGACCTGCTGGTCGCCTATTTCGCGTCAGGATTGTCCGACCGGCGCGTGTTCGAATTCGTCAATCTCTATCGCTATGGCGGCGGCTTCGATCTCGCCGCGGCATTGCTGGCAAAGATCTCCCCCTTCTCGCTGTTCGAGACCCGGCGGCTGCTTGGCGGCGTGGTCGGCCTTGTCGGGATCGCCGTGACCTGGCGGATCGGCCGGCGTATCGGAGGCCCTCTCACCGGCCTGATCGCAACCCTGCTGATCGCCACCTGCCCGCTGATGATCGGGCACATGATGATGAATCCGAAGGACGCGCCCTTTGCGGTCGCGATGGCGATCCTGCTGCTCGGGCTGGTGCGCGTCGTGGACGCGTATCCGCAACCCTCACGCGGCGACCGCGCGGTGTTCGGCGTCGGCCTCGGGCTGGCGATCGGGACGCGGATCCTGGCCGGCCTGAATGTGCTCGCGGTCGCGCCCGCTCTGGCGCTGATCGTCGTCGCCCAGGCGAGACGCGACGGCCTGCATCCCGCGCTGCGGCGGTTCGGGCATTTTCTACTCTCGCTGATTGTCGCGATGATTGCGGCCTACGCCATCGTCGCGCTGGTGTGGCCATGGGGCGTCGCCGACCCGCTCAATCCGTTTCGCGCGCTGGCGTATTTCTCACGCTTCTTCGAGGAGCCGTGGCGCGAGCTGTTCGCGGGGCAATCGATCCTCGTGCCCGACATGCCGCGCAGCTATGTCCCGACGCTCCTCGCGCTCAAGCTGCCGGAGATCATGCTCGTACTCGGCACCACCGGATTGATCGGCGCGCTGGTTGGGGCTGCACGGAGCCACGGTCC
>CANKHJ010000041.1 GCA_947481635.1 Bradyrhizobiaceae bacterium | reverse complement strand
TCAGGAAGGCTCCTCATGAATCACGCTTCGACTGATTTGCGAATCCCCTAAATGACGACAGGCTCTAAGACGTGGATGGCCGGCATAGGCGAGCGAAGCGACGCCGTCCTTCAGACGGCTTTGCCCGGCCATGACGGTGAATGTATTGAGTGCGGAATACGAAGGGGCTACTCGCCCGCCTGCAGCTTGCGCGTCATCGGGGCGGGGATCACCGAAGCCGTCGTTGGCAGATCGAGCTCTCCAAACTCGGCGTCGTCGATGCGCGCGGCGCGTTTCTCGATGCGGCCGGCCGACGTCATGATGTCGTTGAGGTCGTTATTGGCCTGGCCGAAATGCGCCTGGAGCTTGCGCACCCTTTCGCCGAGCAGCCGCACGTCTTTCATCATGTGACCCACTTCGGTGCGGATCACGTCGGCGGCCTCGCGCATCTGCGCGTCTTTCTGGATCTGCTGGACCACCTGGATCGCCAGCATCAGCAATGAGGGCGACACCAGCACGACGCGCAGGCGATAGGCCTTCTGCACGATGTCGTCGAAGCCGTCATGCAGTTCGGCATAGACCGACTCCGACGGGATGAACATCAGCGCCATGTCCTGGGTTTCGCCGGGGATCAGGTATTTCTCGGCGATGTCGGAGACGTGCTTGCCCATGTCGGTGCGCAATTGCGCCGCGGCGCGGCGCCGGTCCTCCTCGGACTTGGCCTCGCGAAACGCGGTGACCGCTTCGAGCGGAAACTTGGCGTCGATCACCAGCGGCCGCTTGTCGGGAAAGAAGATCGCGCAATCGGGCCGCGTCTTGTTCGAGAGCGTGTGCTGGAATTCGTAGCAGCCCTTCGGCAGACCATCGGTGACGATCGCTTCCATGCGGCCCTGGCCGAACGCACCGCGGCTCTGCTTGTTGAGCAGGATGCCTTGCAGCGAGCCCATCTGCGTCGCGAGGTCGGTGATGTTCTTCTGCGCGGTGTCGATCACCACCAGGCGCTCGTTCAGCTTGGCGAGATTCTCGCTGGTCTGCTGCTTGGTCTTCTCCATCGAGTCGCCGATGCGCTGCGACACCGAATCGAGCCGCTCATTGACCGCGAGTTGCAGTTGTCCCTGCGCGTGGGTCAGCGACCCGATCATGGTCTCGAGCCGCGCCGCGGTATCGATGTGATAACGCGTCAGTTCGTCGATGCGCGTGTCGGGTTCGGCGATCGGCTGCCGCCGCAACAGCACCACAATGAGCACGGCCAGGGCCGCGCCGATGAGAAGGGCCAGCCCGGCCCCGATCAGAATCTCGCTCATCCGGCCCTTCTAGCCCGATTCGGGGCCGATGGGAACGAATAGCGAACGATTGACCGGCGCGCCATCCCGAATTACATGGCCGTTCATGGCCTTGCGCGAAATCATCATTCTTCCCGACAAGCGGCTGCGTCTGGTCTCCGAACCGGTGAAAACCGTCGATGCGGAGGTCCGGGCGCTGGTCGAGGACATGTTCGAGACCATGTACGAGGCGCCCGGAATCGGGCTGGCCGCGATCCAGGTGGCGGTGCCGCGGCGGATCGTGACCATGGATCTCGCCAAGAAAGACGATCCCAAGGACCCCAAAGTCTACATCAACCCGGAAATCCTCTGGAGCTCCGAAGAGACCGGAACCTACGAGGAGGGCTGCCTCTCGATCCCTGAATTCTACGAGGAGGTCGAGCGGCCGGCGCGGGTGAAGGTGAAATATATCGACCTCGAGGGGCAGGCCCAGGAGGTCGAGGCCAGCGGGCTTCTGGCCACCTGCCTGCAGCATGAGATCGACCATCTCAACGGCGTGCTGTTCATCGACCACATCTCGAAGCTGAAGCGCGACCGCGTCAAAAAGAGATTCGCGAAGACCGCCAAGCGGACGACCGAATAATGCGCCTGATCTTCATGGGCACGCCGGACTTCGCGGTGCCGACGCTCATGGAGATCGCCGGGCGCGGCCACGAGATTGCGGCGGTCTATACGCGCGAGCCGAAGCCGGCCGGACGCCGCGGTCTCGACCTGCAGCCGACGCCGGTGGCGCGCGCGGCGGAACGGCTCGGCATCCCGACCCTGACGCCGAAGTCGCTGCGCAATCCGGACGCGGCGGATGCGATCCGGGTCCATGGCGCGGATGCGGCGGTGGTGGTTGCCTATGGCCTGATCCTGCCGAAGGCGATCCTCGATGCGATGCCGCTCGGCTGTTTCAACCTTCATGCCTCGCTGCTGCCGCGTTGGCGCGGCGCCGCGCCGATCAACCGTGCGATCATGGCCGGCGACGCCGAGAGCGGCGTGATGGTGATGAAGATGGAGCAGGGGCTCGACACCGGACCGATTGCGATGGTCGAACGGATGTCGATCGCGCCCGACATGACCGCGGGCGAATTGCATGACCGCCTGGCCCCGCTGGGCGCCGACCTGATGGTGCGCGCGCTCGCCGCGCTGGAACGCGGCACGCTGTCGTTCACGCCACAGGCCGCCGAGGGCGTCCTCTATGCAGCGAAGATCGACAAGGCCGAGACGCGGATCGACTGGAGCAAGCCGGGGCAGGCTGTGCATGACCACATTCGCGGGCTGTCGCCGTTTCCCGGCGCGTGGTTCGAATTGTCGGACGGCGCGCGCGTGAAGGTACTCAGGACCACGCGCGGTCACGGCGTGGGCGCTCCAGGCACCTTGCTCGACGGCGCGCTGACAATCGCCTGCGGCGACGGTGCGATCCGCATCCTCGACTTGCAGCGCGCCGGAAAGCAGCCGATGAGCGCGGAGGAATTCCTGCGTGGCACGCCGCTGAAACCCGGTACGCTGCTGGCTTGAAAGGCGGCTCACCGCATGCCTCGTTACAAGCTGCTGATCGAGTATGACGGCGCGCCCTATGTCGGCTGGCAGAGCCAGGCCAATGGCGCGTCGGTGCAGGACACGCTGACCGCGGCGATCGCCGCTTTCAGCGGCGAGACCGTCACGATCCAGGGGGCGGGCCGGACCGATGCCGGCGTGCATGCGCTTGGACAGGTGGCGCATGTCGATCTCAACAAGGACTGGGACACTGACGTGGTGCGCGACGCGCTGACCGCGCAATTGCGGCCGCATCCGATCGCGGTGCTTGCCGCCGAGAAAATGCCCGACGGTTTCGATGCGCGCTTCTCGGCGCTGCGGCGGCATTATCTCTATCGCATCATCAACCGCCGCGCCGATCTCGCGATCGAGCGTGGCCGCGCCTGGCGCGTGGCGCGCCCGCTCGACGCCGAGGCGATGCACGAAGCGGCGCAGCGCCTGATCGGCAAGCATGATTTCACGACCTTCCGCTCCAGCGAATGCCAGGCCAAATCGCCGCTGCGGACGCTGGATCGGCTTGACGTTACGCGCGACGGGGCTGCTTTGCGCGTCACCGCCACGGCACGTTCATTCTTGCACAACCAGGTGCGTTCGATGGTCGGCTCATTGGTGTATGTCGGCGAGGGGCGCTGGGACGCTGACGATCTGGCCGCCGCGCTCGCCGCATGCGACCGCAGCCGCTGCGGCGTGGTGGCGCCGCCGGACGGGCTTTATCTCGTCAAGGTCGATTACTGAAAATAGCGCTCTAGCAGGCGGCGATAGATCGCTGTCAGCGTCACGAGATCGGCGACCGGCGTGCGCTCGTCGGTCATGTGCATGGTCTGGCCGACCAGGCCGAACTCGACCACCGGGCAGTAATTCTTGATGAAGCGCGCGTCCGAGGTACCGCCGCTGGTCGACAGCTGCGGCTTGCGTCCGGTGACCTCCGCGATCGACTCCACCAGCGCATCGACGAACGGGCCCGGTTGGGTCAGGAACACGTCGGCGTTGGACGGCTCCCACTCGATGCGCCAGCGCACGCCGTCCGCCGCGGCGCCGACGCGCTGCTCGACCAGGCTGCGCAGCGTGGCCTGGGTGTGATTGTCGTTGAAGCGGATGTTGAAGCGCGCCCGCGCCTCGGCCGGAATTACGTTGACGGTCTTGTTGCCGACATCGACCGAGGTGAATTCGAGATTCGACGGATCGAAATGCGCGCTGCCGGTATCGACGGGCTGCGCATTGACCGCGGCGATCAGCTTGACGATGCCGCGGACAGGATTTTCGGCGCGCTGCGGATAGGCGACATGGCCCGACCTGCCGCTGACGATCAGAGTGCCATTCTGCGAGCCGCGCCGGCCGACCTTGATCATGTCGCCGACGGTCGCGGTGTTGCTCGGCTCGCCGACGACGCAGTGATCGAAGCGCTCGCCGCGATCGGCGGCCCATTGCAGCAGCTTCACGGTGCCGTTGACAGCGATGCCTTCCTCGTCGCCGGTGATCAGGAACGAGATCGAGCCTTTGGGCTTTCCGCCATTGGCCGCGAGGTGATCCAGCGCCGCCGCGACGGCGCAGGCAATGCCGCCCTTCATGTCGACCGCGCCGCGCCCGAACAGCATGCCGTCCTTCACATCGCCGGCGAAGGGCCCGACGGTCCAGGCCGCTTCATCGCCGGGCGGCACCACATCGGTATGTCCCGCGAACATCAGATGCGGCGCGTCGTTGCCGATGCGGGCATAGAGATTCTCGACATCCGCCGTACCCGGCTCGGAGAAGGTGACGCGCTCGACGCTGAAGCCGACGCCGCTCAACACTTGATCGAGATACGCGAGCGCGCCGCCTTCCAGCGGCGTTACCGAGGGGCAGCGCAGCAGGTCACGGGTAAGGGCGACGGGATCGGCGGACACCTGACATTCCTATGCGGGTCAATCCCGCAGCAACTCGTTGATGCTGGTCTTGGAGCGGGTCTGCTCGTCGACGCGTTTGACGATGACCGCGCAATAGAGGTTCGGATTGACGCCGCTGTTGCTGGCGCGGCCGGGCATCGAGCCGGGCACCACCACGGAATAGGGCGGCACTTCCCCGATGAAGGTCTCGCCGGTGGCGCGGTCGACGATCTTGGTCGAGGCGCCGAGGAACACGCCCATCGAGAGCACCGAGCCCTCGCGCAGGATCACGCCCTCGGCCACTTCCGAGCGCGCGCCGACGAAGCAATTATCCTCGATGATCACCGGGCCGGCCTGCAGCGGCTCCAGCACGCCGCCGATGCCGGCGCCGCCCGAGATGTGGCAATTCTTCCCGATCTGGGCGCAGGAGCCGACGGTGGCCCAGGTGTCGATCATGGTGCCGCTGTCGACATAGGCGCCGAGGTTGACGAAGGACGGCATCAGCACCACGCCGGGCGCGATATGGGCGGAATGCCGCACCACGCAATTCGGCACCGCGCGGAAGCCGGCCTGCTTGAATTCGGTCTCGCCCCAGCCCTCGAATTTCGAGGCCACCTTGTCCCACCAGACCGACTTTCCGGGGCCGCCGGAAATCACGCTCATGTCGTTGAGGCGGAACGAGAGCAGCACGGCCTTCTTCAGCCACTGGTTGACCTTCCAGTTGCCGTCGGCGCCCTTCTCGGCGACGCGCGCTTCGCCCTTGTCGAGCAGGGCGAGCGCCTCCACGACGGCGTCACGCACGATGCCTTTGGTCGCCGGACCGACGTCGTTCCGCTTTTCGAAGGCCTCGTCGATGGTCTTGGCGAGTTCGTCGCGCGTCGTCATGATGATCCCCTTATCCGATCGCGCGTTGTCCCGGGCCGCCCGGGGCTTGTCAAGGAGGCGGCCGGCCACCCTTGTGCGGCCGGCCCGATTCACCGATAGCTGGCCGATGAATTCCGCCCCGGACATTGCGGTTCCAAAGACCCGTCCGCGCCTTGCCGAGACGCTGGCCGTCTACCTGCAGCGGCGGGTGCTGATCGTGATGTTCCTCGGTTTTTCGTCCGGGCTGCCGCTCGCCCTGTCGGGCTCCACCCTGCTGGTCTGGATGCGCGAGGCCGGCGTCGATCTCGGCACCATCGGCCTGTTCGCGCTGGTGGGGACGCCCTACACCATCAAGTTCCTGTGGGCGCCGGTGGTCGATGCGCTCGACGTGCCTTGGCTGTCGCGGCTGCTCGGCCGGCGGCGCGGCTGGCTGGTGTTCTCGCAACTGCTGCTGATCGTCGCGATCCTGCTGCTCGCCTTCACCAATCCGGCGATATCGCCGCTGCTGGTCGCGCTCGGCGCGCTGCTGGTGGCCGCTGCCTCGGCGACCCAGGACATCGTGATCGATGCGTTCCGCGTCGAGAGCCTCGACAAGAACGAGCAGGCGGCCGGCATGGCGTCCTATGTCGCGGCCTACCGCATCGGTATGCTCGCCTCGACCGCGGGCGCGCTGTTCCTGGTGACCGGCTTCGAGGATTTCGGCCTCGGCAAGAACGCCGCCTGGACCGCCGGCTATCTCGGCATGGCGTTGCTGGTGCTGATCGGCATCGCCACCACGCTGTTCGCGACCGAGCCCGACAATCCGGCGGCGGCTGACGCGGCCGAGCATTCGAACGAGAACGCGCTGCGTCGCGTCGCGCGCACCGCCTATTCGGCTTTCGCGGAATTCCTCTCGCGCGAACTGGCGATCGCGGTGCTGGCCTTCGTCGTGCTGTTCAAGCTCTGTGATGCGTTCGCGGGCACGATGACCGCGCCCTTCGTGATCGATCTCGGCTTCACGCGCAACGACTATGCCGCGATCGTCAAGGGCGTCGGCCTCGCGGCGACGCTGATCGGCGGCTTTGCCGGCGGCATGGTGGCGCGCGCCTATCCGCTCGCGACCAGCCTGTGGATCGGCGCGGTGCTGCAAACGCTCTCGAACCTCGCCTTCTATTGGCTGGCGCTGATGGGCACCGACTACACCGCGCTGGCCATTGCGATCATCGCGGAGAATTTCACCAGCGCGATCGGCACGGTGATTTTCGTCGCATACCTCTCGTCCTTGTGCCGGAACCCGCTGCATACCGCGACGCAATTCGCGTTGCTAACCGCGCTGGCGGCGGTGGGGCGCACCTATCTGTCCGCGAGCGCCGGCTTCGTTGCGGAATCGGTCGGCTGGCCGATGTTCTTCGTCAGCAGCACGGTCACCGCGATCCCGAGCTTCATCCTGCTGGCGTGGCTGCAACGCCGCGGCCATTTCGCGAAGCTGGATGCAGCGAAGGGATAAATGACGTCTCAGTACGAGTACGAGAGGTCGGCGACGCTTGTCCTAGGAAACTCGGCCGAAAACTAATTAATCCCGTCGCGGACTGACCATGCGGGAGACCAGAGCATGCATGCGCGGCCATGGGACCGGGCGGCCTCTTCAGCTTCGGCAGGCGAGCGATTTTGGAGAGCCTGAAGAATTCGATCATGTTCGACGATGACGGCCGCCGCACGACCGGCGTCGGAGATCGCTCCAATCGTATAGCGGCGAACGAAGTCTTGAAGTCCACCGGAAACTTCGGCGAGACGTTTGTTTCCGGCGGCCTCGTAGAGAAGCTGGTGAAAACGAGCATTGTAGCTGGCGGCATCGGAAATGCGGTTGCTGTTCACCGCCAGCACGAGCTGGGCTTGGACATCTACCATTTCCTTGAGCAGCGATTCCGTTATGCGTGAGGCTGCAAGCCGCGCCGCGAGTCCATCGTGAACTTCCCGCATTTCGCCAATTTCGGCAGCTTCACGAGGATCGACCGATCGTACGATCGTTCCGCGGAACGGATCGTGAGCCGCGAGACGTTCTGCCACAAGTCTCTTCAGCGCCTCCCGAACCGGAGTTCTACTGACCTGAAATTGATCGGCGAGTTCAGCCTCGACGAGCCATCCGCCTGGCGCCAGCGTCCCGTCAACGATCTGTTCCTTGACCGAACGATAGACCACGTCGGCACTCGGAGCCGACTTCTGTGCGCCGGGGGTCCGCTTTGACCCCTTCGATCCCGCGCGTGGCTGACTCGTCCGTGAAAACATCAAGAGGCTCTTCGGGTCCGCGCGGAAGTGCGTATAAAAACACAGGCGAAGCGCGCCTGCTTCGCAGCGTATAACAAAATGTACTCTTTCTGTACACTGGCTCCAGAGAGTAGACGTGCGCCGAATCGGAGCTCTTCCGGCGCGCTCTATTCAGCGCCTTTTTCCGCGGAAAAATGGCGGTTTTGACTTTGCATACAACCTGTGTACTATTTATTTCCGTAAGATATCCGGTCTCCAAAAGTGTCATCCTTGACGGTAACATCGAGGACTCCACAGCATTCCTGCTTCGGAAAGTCGGTCAATGATACGCGTACTAATTCAATATACGATCGAGCCTGGTGGTCGTTTCGACTTATCGTATTACCGCGACGAACACGTCCCGCTGGTGAAAAAGATCATGCTTCCCCTTGGCATGCTGAAGGGTGAATGGGATGAGGTCTTGCCTCATCCGGCGAGCGGTGCAGCGCCGAAATACCATGTCGTCAGCGTCCAATACTGGGAAACGCTAGAGGCGATGGAGCGTGCCTATGCCTCGCCAAGCTCGGATATGCTTCGGAACGACATCAAGAATTTCTATTCCGGCTCGCCTGTGCGCGTGATTTCGAATCTTCGGAATTGGTGATGGACGCGGCCTGCGGCTTGAACTGTGACAGATAGGGAACGGGTGGTGCGGTCGGCCATTGAAGAACTCGCCGCGTCGGAGGGGGAGCTTGTGACGCTGCTCGATGAGTTTGCGGCCGCGTATAACCGGCACGACGTCGAAGCCATCATGTCATTCATGACGGACGACTGCGTGTTCGTCTCTTACTTTGGTCCCGACGTATGCGGCGAGAAATTCACTGGTCGAGAAACAGTTCGGAATCGGGTCGCTACCGGTCTTGCCGATTTTCCAGACGCTCGATGGGATATTGCCGGCCATTTCGTCAGCGGAAACCGAGGGGTCTCCGAATGGATTTTTCGAGGTACCAGACGTGGCGCGTCCGAGCTGATCGAACGTCAGGGAATCGATGTGTTCACGTTCAATGGCGGTAAAATCCAAACAAAAGACACCTATCAAAAATGGCGCCAACCGGTTGGCCAAAACCGGTAAGCATCGCGCGTCGACAGGGAGAGCAGAATGCCGCTCGCGAAACTGAAGAAACACGACCGATACGAATACTCACCGCTGCCCGAGCGGCCGGACTTCACCTGGCCGGATGGAAAGCGGTTGGCCGTTTGTATCTGCAACAACATCGAGGTCTTCAGCTTCCTCGACGGGCTTGGAAGCGATAGCGCGTCGGTTTCTGCTCCACAAACCACACGCAATTATGCCTGGCGCGACTACGGCAACCGCGTCGGTCAGTGGTATATGTTCGATCTGCTCGATGAATATCGGTTTCCGGCCTCACATAACGTCAACTCATTCCTGGTCGATGAGTGCCCGCAGATTATCAGCCGGATCAAGCAGCGTGGCGATGAGGCGATCGGTCATGGGCGCACCAATGCCGAGCGTCAGGACGTCTACAAAGAGGACGAAGAGCGTCAGCTCATCACTGAGGCAACCGCGGCCTTGAAGCTTCATACTGGCGTGCAGCCAGGTGGATGGCTTGGCCCGTACCTCGCGCAGTCGCCCGTGACGCTCGATCTTCTAAAGGAGGCGGGCTACAGCTACGTTCTGGATTGGCCGGCCGACGATCAACCGTTCTGGATGAGCACGCGGTCGGGACCAATCCTTTCGGTCCCGTATTCGCTCGAGGTCAATGACTCGCCGGCGCTCGTGTTCCGCCAGCAGGGTGCCGCGGACTTTGAGAAAATGATGATCGACCAGTTCGAAGAGATGCTGTTGCAGTCGCGTAAATGGTCTCTGGTATGCACCATCGTGATCCATCCGTTCGTCATTGGACAGCCGTTCCGCCTGCGGGCCCTGCGTCGTGCATTCGAGCATATCGCAAAGAGGCGCGACGATGTCTGGATCACAACACCCGGCGCCGTTGCGACACATTTTGCCAAGGTCATGCCCGCCCCAATGTCGCGTAGCGTCCGGGTCGCGGATGTCAAAACCGCTTAACGAGCTATCCGCGACTGAAGCTGCAAACGCCATCGCCAATGGTTCAGCGACAAGCGAAGCGCTTGTCGCTGCCTGCCTTGAGCGAATTGCAGCAAGTGACGACAGGATCCTCGCCTGGATTGCCTTGAACCGGGACGCGGCGCTCGTCCAGGCGCGTGTCCTCGATCGAATGCCGCGCCGAAGCCGGCTTCACGGGGTTCCGGTCGGCATCAAGGATGTCATCGACACCTTCGACTATCCGACGCAGTATAACTCGCCGATCTATGATGACTATCAGCCGAAAGCCGATGCGGCGTGCGTCGCGCTTCTCAGAAGGGCGGGATGCGTCATTCTCGGAAAGACGGTCACCACCGAGTTCGCCAACATTCAGCCTGCACAAACACGCAATCCGTGGAACCTGGAGCATACGCCAGGCGGGTCCTCAAGCGGTTCTGCGGCGGCGGTCGCGGATCGCATGGTGCCGCTTTCGCTCGGGACGCAGACAGCGGGATCGACGATTCGACCGGCCTCTTATTGTGGCACTTTTGCAATCAAGCCGAGTTTCGGTAGCGTCAGCAGAACCGGTGTGAAGCCGCTGGCGGAGTCGCTCGATACAATCGGTTTATTCGCTCGTTCCCCGGATGATCTGGAGGCTGCGACTGAAATCCTCACTGGCCGGCTGCCGGCAGCGTCCGTTGACGGCCCGCCACGGGTTGGCTTTTGCCGCACGGCGAACTGGGACAAGCTCGATCACGCGATGCAAGGAGCACTCGTCGCGTTTACGCAGTCGCTCGAACGTGCGGGAGCCACAGTAAAAGATGTCGAGATCGCAACACTGGATCAATTGAGCGCCGACCATTCAACGATCATGGGCTTCGAAAGCGCCCGGGCATTGGCCTGGGAATCTGCTGCTTTCCCCGACAAGCTGAGTCCGGCCCTTTTCCAACGGCTGCAAGCCGGTTGGGCGGTCTCGCGCGACCAATATGACGCCGTCAGGAGCAATGCCGGGCGAGGCCGTGAGGCGCTGCGGGAGCTTTTCCAGACATTCGATTTCCTCGTCACACCGAGTGCCTCCGGCGCCGCCCCATTGCTGGCAACGACGGGCGATTCTTTGTTCAACCGGGCTTGGACGCTGCTCGGAAATCCGTGCCTGGCGCTGCCGCTCAAACGAGCTCCGAATGGCTTGCCGCTTGGCGTGCAACTCGTTGGCGCGCTTGAAAATGATATGGCGCTGATCGCCTGGGCGAAATGGGCTCGTGCGCGCCATGGCGCTGACGGTTCGGGGATGCAGGACCTCTAACTCTGCACGCATCGGGGACGGAACAATGGAATTCGATGTCGAGAAGCTGCGCCCGATGGATACCTACAAATTGATGGCCGCGCTCATTGTGCCTCGGCCAATCGCGTGGACCGTCACTCAGAGTATCGACGGAACGCTCAATGCTGCGCCGTTTTCGTTCTTCAATGTCATGTCGGGAACCCCACCTGTCGTCGTGCTGGGGCTTGGCAGTCATAGTGGCCGGGAACATGACTCGACCAGAAACATACGGGAGACGGCTGAATTCGTGATCAATCTCGTGGCGGAGACACAGATTGAAGCCATGAGTTTCACCTCGGGGACGTTCGATCCGGATGTTGATGAACTACAGCTCGCCGGAATTCCGTTGATCGCTTCGTCCAAGGTCAAGCCGCCGCGTATTGCGGGCAGCCCGGCGTCCTTTGAGTGCGAGCGGATGATTACTTTGGAAGTTGGACCGCAATCCGTGGTGATCCTGGGCCGGGTTGTCGCGATCCACGTCCGCGACGAACTCATGCAGGACGCCAGCAAATTCTATGTCGATGCGCAAAAACTGCATCTTGTTGCGCGCATGGGGAGCGGCGGTTGGTACGGGCGAACCAGGGACACTTTCGAACTGCCCGCATAATGTCACACTGGGCGACTGGTTTGATGCGTCTAATCGAGTCCTCCCTGCGTTGTTTGACTTGGCATACAAGATGTGTACCGTAATGCGTCGATCGAGAATGCTACGTTTTCCGTAGATCAGAGAGCGCATATGCCTCGTCCCAGCTGGATTTCGCGCCTCTTCACCAAGCCTCTGCCGCCTGGGCCGCCGATCACATCTGTCGGAATGATTCCAGAGCGAAGGGCGTTTTTCGATTGGTCGGAGTTGAACCGGGACCTGCCGCCGATGAAGGAAGTCCACGAGCATGTTCTGCTCGGGACGTTGAACGGTCGCGATCTTGACGCCGAAGTCTATGTTCCCGAGGGAGCCGGGCCGTTCGGTGCGCTGTTGTATATTCACGGCGGCGCGTTTTGTACGCTGAGCCCGGGCCATGTTCGAAAACTGGCGATGCAGTTTGCATCGAGTGGCTTCGTGGTATTCAACCTGAACCAATCGCTGGCGCCGGAGCGGCCGTTTCCGCGTCCAGTTGAGGATGCGATCTTCGCGGCACGATGGATTACCCAGAATGCCGGGCGTTATGGCTGTGATGCGAAACGATTGGTTCTCGCTGGAGACTCGTCGGGGGCCAACCTTGCGGCGGCGGCCGTAGCCTTCCTGACCGGGTGTAAAGCGCCAGTGATCGATGAAGGCGAGCTGTCCGAAGTGTCGGTCGATGTTTCGGGCTTGGTGTTGCTGTATGGCGTTTTCGATTTTCAACAGCGGATGTCTGAACCCAGTACGACTGTTGGGACGACAGAAGTCATGAGCAATCTGGCCTACCTTGGACCCCACTTCTTGCAGCATCACAAGAACCCGTTGGTCAGTCCCATTCTTGCCTCAAGCCTGGCTCAGTTTCCGGCGACCTATCTGTGTAGCGGTTCCTGGGATGCCACGCTCGGCCAGTCTCTGGCGATGACCCGCGCCCTGGCAGACCTGGATGTTCCTGTGACTCTCTCGATCGTCCCAGGCATGGATCACGAATTTCTACTCGCTGCCGACAAAGAGCCGCTGGCCCAGGCAGAGCTTCAGCGGATCCTGGTTTGGACGAGCGCGCGCTGATCTGTCTCAAGCGAAACGTCTCACCTAGTCATACCTGAATTCGGCGGATGCCATCCGCAACGTCTTGTGTTTGTGCCCTATCATAGGCGGTCGCCCCGCTTGCGCGGGGTGACGAAGTGCGGGTCGGCGCGAGGCGGGATTGAGCCGATTCAGTCGACGTGAATCTCGCTCCAAGCGAACAAAAAGTCGCCGGTTGTCCCGGTTTGACATGGCATACAACGTGTGTACAGTTGTCTTCTTATCGGCTGTCGTTCGGGGAGACAGGGGATTGTCGCGCTTAAAACTGAACTACGGCGGCATCAGTTATCTCGATCGCACCAGGGCTCTCGAAACCGGAGAAGTTTCCCCCGCCGGCATCGACCTCAACTACGTGGTCCCCGCGAGCGTCGGCGACCTGTTTCGCGCCGTTGCCGCGCGTACCGAATATGAAGTGGCCGAATTTTCGCTTTCCACGTTGATGGTGATGATCGGCAGAGGCGACAACCGTCTCGTCGGCCTTCCGATCTTTCCCTCAAGGGCATTCCGCCACAAGCAGATCTACATCAACGTCAACTCCGGAATTAAGCACCCGTCTGACCTGGCCGGTCGTCTGGTTGGCGTCTCCGACTATCAGATGACCGCCGCCTTGTGGGTTCGGGCGCATCTTCAGCACGACTATGGCGTGAGCCCTGACAAAATTCGGTGGCGCACCGGTGGATTCTTCATCCCGTTGCACGTGCCGAGGATGCCTCTCGATGTGCCGGGGATCGAGTTGGAGAAGATCCCTGACCACACCACGCTTCAGGAGATGTTGCTCGACGGGCGGCTTGATGCGGTCGTGGCCACCGAGCCGCCGACCGCGTTCGTCGCCGGCGACCCCCGGGTTGCCCGCCTGTTTCCAGACGTGCGTCGCGTCGAGCGCGAATATTTCCAGCGGACTGGATTTTTCCCGATCATGCACGCGGTGGTGATGCGGCGCGACGTCTATGAGGCTCATCGCTGGATCGCAATGCCGCTGTTGAATGCTTTCAACGAGGCAAAGCACCGTGGCTATGAGCGGCTGGCTTACCAGGGCGCCTACGGAATCGGCCTGCCTTGGCTATCGCTGGAAACGGAAGAATTGAAATCGTTGTTTGGCGGCGACGCGTTCCCGTATGGATTCCGGTCCAATCTTGCGCAGCTCGAAGCGATGACGACTTACGCTCACGAGCAGGGATTGACCAAACACAAGGTCGACCCTCGCGATCTCTTTGCTCCGGAAGCGCTGGTGGATTCGATTCCGGGGTAAAGGCGTCAGCCAGCCCGAACAGGCAAAAGGAAGGGTCATAGAACCCCGAAAGGACTTGCGAATGAAATTCGTGTTTCACACCAGCGCCTCGGCCTCCGACGGAACGCCGTTGGAAAAGCGTTATCTGCAGGCCATCGACGAATGCGTTTGCGCAGAAGAGCAGGGCTTCGACTCGATCAGCTTCGGTGAGCAGCACTTCAATACCGACAAGGCAACGCAGGTATCTTGCCCGGAGATGATGTCCAGCGCCGTCGCGAGCCGGACGTCGACGATCAAGTTGCGTTGGTCTTCGGTGGTGTTGCTGGCTTTCAACCATCCCATCCGGGTGGCGGAGCGGATTGCCACGCTCGATCTCCTCTCCAACGGTCGCGCCGAGATCTCGACCGCCAGATCCAATCATGCGCCGACCATGGCGGCCTTTCAGATCAACCCGCGTGAGACGCGCGAACAGTGGCGTGAATCCCTCGACGTTATCGTTGCCGCGCTGACCCAGGATCCATTCCAGCATAGCGGCAAGCATTGGCAAATTCCGCCGACCAAGCTGGTGCCGCATTGCATTCAGAAGCCCCACCCGCCGCTTTTCTACGCCAGCACGAGTCTCGAAGGGCTTGTCACCGCAGGCGGGCTCGGTCTCGGCGCGCTCGCCGGCAATTCACTGCCAGGTGGCTGGGACTATGTGCAGCAATGCTCTGACGCGTATCATTCGGCGTTCGACAAGGCGAAACCGCTCTCTTCTGTTGTCAATCGAAGCCTGGCAACATCGATCATGACCGCCCATTGCGCCGAGACCATGGAGAAAGCGTTCGAAGAAGCCGGTGAAGCGTCGCAAAAGATGCTCTGGATGGTGATCAACATGTTCACCGAGCTCGCCAAACACGCTCCCTCATCGGACTACGCCTACATGGACAACATCAACGCCATCCGCGAGCGGGTGTCCGATATGGCTTATGTCAACGATCGGTCGCCTTACGTTTCGGTCGGCACGCCCGACTTTCTGATCGAACGTTTCAAGAAGCTCGAGAAAATGGGTTACCAGGAGGTCATCCTCCGCATCGACCAGTTCAGCCATGATACCGTCATGCGATCCCTGAAAATGTTCGGCAAATACGTGATCCCCGAATTTCGGCGAAGTGAAAGCCTGAGCGCGCAGACAGCCTAGCTGTCTTGCGCTCAAGCCTCGGCTGACCGCTCAGGGACAATAGGTGCAGGTAACGACACGCGATTTCTGATCGAATAGTGCAACCAGTAAATGCCGGGCAAACAGAAGGAATGAATCATGTGCAGGAACTTCGTCCGTAGTTTGGCGCTCTCCGGCGTTCTGTCTCTGGCCGTCGTCGGCGCGGTCGCGGCTCAGGATTATCCCACCCGTCCGGTCACGCTCGTGCTTCCCTTTAGCGCCGGCGCCGGGCCTGATCCGGTTGCCCGCTTCATCGCCCAGAAACTGAGCGCCCGAATCGGCCAGCCGGTTGTCGTCGAGCCGAAGCCAGGGGCAGGAACCATGATCGGGGGCAATTATGTCGCCAAGTCGCCACCCGATGGGTACACGCTGCTGTTGACGACCAATGCGGTCGTGGCCTTCGGGCCTGTGCTCAACAAAGCACCGCCGTTCAATCCGCGCACAGATTTTGTGACTCTCGCATTGTCATCCCAAACCCCGCTTTGGGTGGCAGTGAATCCCAAATTGCCGATTAACAGCCTGCAGGATCTCATTCGCGTAGCGAAGGCGTCGCCCGGCAAGCTCACTTACGGGCATACCGGACCCGGGGGAACGTCCCACGTCTATACCGAGGCGTTGATGCAGCGCGCTGGCATTCAGATGGTTGGCGTGCCGTATCAAGGCTCCGGAGATGCAATCAAAGACGTGGTTGCGGGCCATATCGACTTGGCCTTCGGAGATTCTGTTGCCGTTGAGCTGGGGAGGTCGGGGGCGGTGCGACTTCTGGCCATTTCGACAAACGCACGCCACGACTCCACTCCTGACGTGCCGACAGTGGCGGAATCGGGACTTCCTGGATTTCATGCGGCGGGTTGGACCGGGATCTCGGGGCCCGCAAACATGCCGGCAAACATTGTTGCAAAGCTCCGGACCGAGCTGGCTGGAGTTATGACCGATCCGGAGTATCGAACTTTCTTGCGCCAGCGTGGCTCGATGACCATGGACGGCTACACGACCCCACAAGCGATCGAGGCCTTCGTGACATCGGAGATCGAGAACTGGGAGAAGGTGTTGCAAACCCTCGGTCTTGCAAAAACCCAATAGGCCAAAGATTGGTCGGTTCTTGGCATGATCCGGATCTGGAGTCGTCATGCTGAACAAAAATATCGGCGTGCTTGTCCCACCGGCGAACACCACGGTGGAGCCAGAGCTCTGGAAGCTTGTTCCGGAAGGCTTCACGGTTCTGACCAACCGCCTTCCGGGACGAGTCTCGGAAAACACGAGTATCGGCCTCCGCGAGCGATTCCTCGGTTACAATGAGACGCTTGCGGAGTCGGCCGACTCCTATGGCGGCCTTCCGCTCGGCGCACTGTGCTTTGCCTGCACCGGCTCTTCATATCTGATTGGAGCGGCCAACGAGGACGTGCTGTTAAATCGAATGCGGAGCGGAGGCACATCCGTCGTCAATACAGCGGCGCAATGCGTAAGTGCGCTGTTGAAAACATTAGGAGCCCACCGGATCGGAATTATCTCCCCTTATCCGAAATGGGTGACCGAGTTGGCGGTCGTCTATTGGACCGAATGCGGCTTCGTCGCGACCGGCTACCAGCATGTCGCGGACGTCGTTTCGATTTACGCGATCAATACCGACAGCGTCATCGAAGCCGCGAGACAGGTGCTTGAGAGCAAACCCGATGTGTTGCTGTTGAGCGGGACCGGCATGATGTCGTTGGATGCGATCGCGCAATTGTCAGAGCGGGTCGACGTTCCCGCAATCTCATCCAATCTGGCGATGTCCTGGTGGGCAACCAATACCATCGAGCCGGGTTCATGGGCGCGTTCCCCCTCGGCCGCAATGAAAAGCCTCCTGAAGAGATTGCCCGTTGGGGCCGTGGATCCGACGCAATCGGGTCCAGCCTGATCGTGGCTCGAACCAAACTGCCGCCGGCGGCCAAGCTGCGCGCAGAGTTGCGGCGCCGGGACGATTTCCCACCACCCATTTGATTTAGCCGCGGTGAATTCAGCCCCCGCCAAGCGACAACACCTTGGCGTCCGCTGTTTGAGCGTGCGAGGAGCGGTCGAGGCCTTTACCCGGATTTAACCATAGTCGGCGAGGGTTCCGCATCAGTCCCGTGTCGAGTATCGCGTTCAATGACGGTTGCGGCCAGGCCCTCGCGGCGCGTCAGGTTATCGGCACGGCGGCCGTTTCCCTCACGACAGCGGCGTATCTTGAAACCGGTCGCGCTCGGCCTGCTGGGCGGCGTGGTGATTCTGGCGATGCTCGCCGTGGCGATCCTCGGCACCAGCCGATTCCTGGCTGGATCGCAGGCCGGATCGCTCCTGGCCGGCCCGCTTGCCACGCCGCGTGTCGCAACCGCGGCGCCACCGAACGCGTTCGCCGTGCTGGCGCGTCCATCGACAGGCCGCTTGCCGCCAGCAGTGTTCATCGCCGATGCCACGACGTTCGGCGCGGAGCCGGTCTCCTTTGCGGCGCTGAGGCGTCAGGCCCCCGATCCGGACATCACCGGCTCGGTTGCGCCCGCTCCGCTGCAGGTCGCATCGGCCGACGCCGTCATCGCCCTGCCGCGGATCGACGAAGCGCCGCTTCCGCGCTCACGGCCGCGACTTGCGGCGCTGCCGCCCGCCGGCCTTCCCGGCATCACGGGCGACGATGAGCTAACGCCACGCACCGCGATCTACGACATCACCGCGAAGACGGTGTATCTGCCCAGCGGAGAAAAGCTCGAAGCGCATTCCGGGCTCGGCGCGATGATGGACGATCCGCGCCATACGCGCGTCAAGGATCGCGGCGCGACGCCGCCGAATGTCTACAAGTTGAAACTGCGCGAGTCGCTGTTTCATGGCGTGCAGGCAATCCGCCTGACACCGCTCGACGAGCGCGCGATGTATGGCCGCGACGGCATCCTCGCGCATAGCTATATGCTCGGCTCGAGCGGCCAGTCGAATGGCTGCGTCTCGTTCAAGGACTATTCGCGGTTTCTGCAGGCGTTCCTGCGCGGCGAGGTCGACCGGATGATCGTGGTCACCGGGCTGGAACGGCCGCCGGCCATGGCGCGAGGGCCAATCCGCAACGCCAGAACGACGCAACTGTCGAGCGATGCGATCAGCGTCACGTATTGAGACGCGGACCAGTCCAGCTCGGACGTTGGTTTCGCCGCAGGTCTCGGTCAGCGTTGAGACATTTTCCTGGGACAGGTCGAAATCCCCAGCAGGCTGTATAGCGGGCACAATCCAAAAACGGCCGTCAGGATCGGAACGATGCCGACCCAGCCGATCCAGTTCCACCCCACTTGCGGGAAGCCATAGGGAATCGCAAACGCGATCAACGCGAGTCCGAGGATAATACGGAGAATGCGATCGATCGTTCCGACATTCGTCGTCATGGAGGAGCCTTTCGTGGCTTCAGGAGGCAGTGAATTCCGTATCCCTTATGTGGCAGAACGTTTGATCTTTCCGACGTCGAGAAACTTCATGACAGCCTTCTCGTAGTAAGGCTCGCTCGTGCCGACCCGGACCTTGTGCAGGAAGTATTTTTCGAACGCGCCCTTGGCGACATGGACCCAGCGCCCCTTCGATGCCCAATTGACGTTGCGCGGTGGGTTTTGAGGCATGGCGACGAAAGCAACGCCGGAGTCGCCGAAATCCGCGAGGCAGATCGCATTCCAGGTCGCCTCATGGGTCGCATTTTCGCCTCGCAGCAGGCCGGCCGATATTCAGCGCGGTTGCGGTCACCATCGATTCGATCATGAATCCAGTCTTCGGCACGCCGACAGCGACCGGCGTTTGTTCGAGGGCCGGGATCGCGATGCAGACACCGATGCCGAAGATGTTCGAGAATTTCGGATTGCGCTGGTGCTTGTCGACAACGATGAAGCCGCGCGGATTGCATAACCCTTCAATTCCGCGGACGGCGGGAATGCCGCGAAATGCCGGAATCATGGTTGCGAAGTTGAACGCCAGTTCGTGGGTTTTCGACGGCTTGCCGTCCTCTCCCACCTCCGTCACCGACAGCTTGCCAGGCTCGACCTTGTCGACCTTGGCGTTGGTGATCCACTTGATGTGGCGGTGGCGCATTTCGGACTCGAGCAGGCCCTTGGTGTCGCCCACGCCGCCGACGCCGAGATGTCCGATATACGGCTCGGCGGTTACGAAGGTCATCGGCACCCTGTCGCGAATCCGGCGCCGGCGCAGGTCGGCGTCCATGATCATCGCGAATTCATAGGCTGGACCGAAACAGGAGGCGCCCTGCACCGCGCCGACGACGATGGGTCCGGGATCATTGCAGAAGGCTTCCCAACTGGCATTGGTGCGGGTCGCGTGGTCGACGTCGCAGATCGAATGAGTGTGGTGCTCGGGGCCAAATCCTTCGATTTCGTCAAAGGCGAGCTCGGGTCCAGTCGCGATCACCAGGTAATCGTAGGGAAGCGATGAACCATCGGCGAGTTCAATCCGGTTATCGGACGGGCAGACGCGGGCCACTCCGGCGGAATTGAATGCGATGCCGTGTTTCGGCATCACCGCGGCCAAGTCGACCGTGATGTCCTCCTTCGACCGCCACTTCACCGCAACCCAAGGATTGGAAGGGGTGAACTGGAAGAATGCCTTGTTGGACACGAGGGTTATACGATCCTCGTCGCGGACGGCGTCCTTGAGTTCATAGGCGCAGGTAACGCCTCCGATTCCTCCACCCATCACCACGATATTCGCCATCGAGGCTTCCTCTTGTGAACCGCGACCGCACGGGACGTATATTAAATTAGCGGTCGCACGCGCCTTCGACTTGATCTTGCTCAATCCGGCAGATGATCTGTTTGTTTGGCGTCAGACCGCCGGTGGCGCGCACGGGAAAGCGGGGCCCGTCTTCAGTCCGAGTTTGCGGAAAATGGCGGCGGCGGGACAGAAGCCGGTGAAGGCCGTTTGAAGCAAATTCGCTCCAACGAAGGTGGTCAGCAGAAGCCAATAGGGGCTGACGAGCCAACTGAGGGTTAGGCTGAGCAGCGTGATGCTGCCGGCCAGGGCAAAGACTGCACGATCGACGGTCATGACAAGACACTCCTGAATCCCGGTCGGCCGGACAGGCGGCGCCGTCCGACCTCGCATTGATCTTGACTATATATACGAAGATTCGTATATATGTAAGTATGCAAATAAAGATCGCAGACATGCTGGTCGCGGCGGGGGAGGCGAGCGAGCTTCTGAAGGCGTTGGCCAACCGGCATCGCCTGCTCATTATCTGCCAGCTGGTTGAGAAGGAGCGCTCGGTCGGGGAACTGGCCGAGCTGCTGAATATCCGTGATTCAACGGTGTCGCAGCATCTCGCGCTGCTGCGCAAGGACCGTCTCGTCAAGACGCGGCGCGATGGCCAGACCGTCTGGTATTCGATCGACAGCGTGCCGGCACGCGAGGTCGTCGGCACGCTCTACAGCGTCTATTGCGGTGCTGCGCCGGTTCGCAAGCCGCCGGGCGGCAAGCCGAACGCCAAACGAAGAACTTCCGTCCCCGCCTAGAGGTCGGGTTCTTGCGCTAGGTCAATGACCGCGCGCGGACGTGGCCTCAATCATTCGTCATTCTTCCGCTCGAGAGCTTGGGAAAATGCAGATGCGTGCCGGGTTTATTGTTGCGGTTCTCGTGTCGTCGCTTGCCGCTGCGGCGCGCGCCGAGCAGACATTCACGGTCGTGCCGCAGGTGGTGGCGGATCAGAAGGCGGTCTTTGCCACGATCGAAAGCGCCAATGTCGTGCCTGCCCGCGCGCGGATTGGCGGAATCGTCGTGGATCTCGCCGTCAAGGAGGGGGACAAGGTCACCGGCGGTCAGGTCGTTGCGCATATCGGCGACGAGAAGATTGCGCTCCAGATCAAATCGCTCGACGCTCAGATCGCAGGCCTGGAGGCGCAGCTGTCGCAGGCGCAAGGCGATTTGACTCGGGCGGAAGACCTGTTCAGCCGTGGAACGATTGCACGCACTCGCCTGGACGAGACACGAACGGCGCTGAACGTCGCGACCAATGTCCATCGTTCGCGCACCGCCGAACGCGCCGTGATCGCGCAGCAATTGTCCGAAGGTTCGGTGCTGGCGCCGGCATCCGGCCGCGTTTTGAAGGTGCCGGTCACGACGGGTACGGTCGTGATGCCAGGCGAGCCGATCGCGACGGTGGCCGAGCAGAACTTCGTGCTACGGCTTCGCGTGCCGGAGCGCCACGCGCAGTTCGTGCGGGTTGGTGATCCGGTCCGCATCGACCGCGAACGAGCCAGCGCCGCCGCGGCGCAGTTCGGCAAAGTCCGGCTGGTCTATCCGCAGATCGAGGACGGTCGCGTCATCGCCGACGCCCAGATCGAAGGACTTGATGACTATTTCGTCGGCGAGCGCATCCGGGTCTGGATTTCGGGTGGATCGCGCACCGCCCTGGTCGTTCCATCCCGTTTCATCACGACGCGCTTCGGCATCGACTATGCCCGAATCCAGACGGCGGGCGGTGTGACGACGGATGTTCCCGTGCAGCGAGGAAGGGAATTGCCTCAACCCGGCGACACCGATCGGGTTGAGGTGTTGTCCGGCCTGGCGGTCGGCGACCTGCTTGTCCAGCCTTCCGGCCGGACCGATGCCGAAGCCCCGCGGGCCGTCAATCCGGACCGCTCGGTGCGGCCATGAAGCTGGGCCTTTCGGGGCGCCTGACCGAGGCGGCCATCACGTCCCCGCTCACGCCGTTATTCCTGTTCGCGGCGCTTGCAGTAGGGCTGATCGCGCTGACGGCAATTCCACGCGAGGAGGAGCCGCAGATCAGTGTGCCGATGGTGGACATCCGGGTCATGGCCGACGGACTCAAGGGACCCGACGCGGTCGAGCTCATCTCCAAGCCGCTGGAAGGAATCGTCAAGGGAATCGCCGGTGTCGAGCACGTCTACAGTCAGACGCAAGACGATCGCGTGATGGTGACGGCGCGCTTCCTCGTCGGCACCAAGGCTGAGGACGCAATCCTTCGCGTCCACGAAAAAATCCGCGCCAACATGGACCGGATCCCGATCGGGGTTCCGGAACCGTTGATCGTGGGGCGCGGGATCAACGATGTGGCGATCGTCGTGCTGACGTTGTCGCCGACGCCGCAGGTCGCCGAGCGATGGACCGACAAGGACTTGTATCAGGTCGCCGAAGAGCTGCGCGATGAATTGACGAAGACTGGCAATGTCGGCCTCACCTATATTTCCGGCGGCAGCCCTCAGCAGATCCGCGTCGAGCCGGATCCGGAGAAGCTCGCGCTCTACGGCGTGACGCTCCAGCAGCTTACTGCTAAAGTCCGCGATGCCAATCGCTCCTTTCTGGCGGGTCAGGTGCGAGACGCGGGGATAACGCGCTCAGTCGTCGCAGGCCAGACGCTTTCCGGCATACCCGACATAGGCCTGCTGCTCCTCACCACGCGGGACAACCGTCCGGTCTATGTGAACGACGTGGCGTCCGTTGTGATCGGCCCCAGCCCGCAAGAGCATCGGGTCTGGACCGACGCGCCCGGGACCGACGGACGCTGGACTCGAACCCCCGCCGTCAGTCTGGCGCTTGCCAAACGCGCCGGCGCGAACGCGGTCATTGTGTCCGACGAATTGTTGCGCCGGCTCGAAAGCGTCAAGGGTCGCCTGATCCCCGCGGATCTGACCGTCACGGTCACTCGCGACTACGGCGAGACCGCGAACGAAAAGGCCAATGAGCTTCTGTTCCATCTCGCTCTTGCCACCATTTCCATCGTGATCCTCATTGCCGTTGCCATCGGCTGGCGCGAGGCGCTGGTGACGCTTGTCGTCATTCCGGTCACCATCCTGCTGACGCTCTTTGCCGCCAACCTGATGGGCTACACCATCAACCGCGTCAGCCTTTTCGCGCTGATTTTTTCAATCGGCATTCTGGTGGACGATGCCATCGTCGTCGTCGAGAACATTGCCCGCCATTGGATGATGAAAGACGGGCGCACGCGCGCCCGGGCGGCCATCGAGGCGGTGGCCGAGGTCGGCAACCCGACCATCGTCGCCACGCTGACGGTAGTGGCGGCGTTGCTGCCGATGCTGTTCGTGTCCGGCCTGATGGGACCCTATATGGCGCCGATCCCGGCCAACGCCGCCGCGGCGATGCTGTTCTCGTTCGTCGTCGCCATGGTGATCGCGCCCTGGCTGATGCTGCGCCTCGCTCCGGCGGGACATGCTCTGAGCGAGCACCAGACGCCGCATGGTGAAGGGCCGCTCGGTCGCCTCTATCTCAGGATCGCCACGCCGGTGGTCCGGTCAAAAAAGTCCGCCTGGATATTCCTGATCGCCGTTGGCTTGACGACGCTGGCGGTGCTTGGGCTTTTCGCGACCAAAAGCGTCACCGTCAAACTCCTGCCTTTCGACAACAAGTCCGAAATCGCCGTCGTCCTCGATCTGGCAGAGGGAGCAAGCCTCGAGGATACCGAGCGGACCTTGTTCGCCGTTGCAGAAACGACTCGCGGTGTTGCGGAAGTCCGCTCCATTCAATCCTATGCCGGAACGGCGGCGCCGTTCAATTTCAACGGTTTGGTGCGTCATTACTACCTGCGGGGCGCCCCTGAATTGGGCGAATTGCAGATCAATCTTGCACCCCGCGGCGAACGTAGTCGCACCAGCCACGCTATCGCTCTCGATCTTCGCCAACGGCTGCTGGCCGTCACATTGCCGCCCGGTGCGGTTGCGAAGGTCGTCGAGGTGCCACCCGGCCCGCCCGTGCTCGCGACGCTGCTTGCCGAGATCTACGGTCCCGATTCCGTGACCCGCCGCGCCGTCGCCGCCGAGCTCAAAAAAATTCTGGCGTCGGTGCCTTACATCGTCGACATCGACGACTCGATCGGCGTTCCGGGCGAGCGGCTGCGCATTTCCATCGACCAGGACCGCCTCGAATTTTTTGGCGTCGAGCAACGCGATGTGTATGACACGCTGCAGGCCCTCCTAGGCGGCACATCGGTCGGATATTCGCACCGGGGCGAAGGGCGCAATCCCATCGAAATTGCCGTAAAGCTGCCGAAGCGCGATCTTGCATGGACCGAAGCTCTGGCGTCGACGCCGATTTCGGCGAATGCGCTGCCGGGCAATCGCACGGTGGTCGAGCTTGGCGACGTGGTGCGCGTGACCCGTGAACGCGGCTCGCCGGTCATTTTCCGCCGCGACGGGCACTTCGCCGATTTGGTCATGGCGGAACTCGCGGGCGCATATGAAGCGCCGATCTACGGAATGCTCGACGTCGCCAAGCTCGTCGACCGGCACGACTGGGGCGCATTGCCAAAACCGCGCATCGGATTCCATGGCCAGCCGGAAGACGAATCCACGCCAACGCTGCTGTGGGACGGGGAGTGGGAGATCACCTACGTCACTTTCCGCGACATGGGGATGGCCTTCGGCGTCGCCATCGTCGCCATCTATGTCCTGGTGGTCGCCCAGTTCGGCAGCTTCCTTCTGCCCCTCGTCATCCTCACGCCGATTCCGCTGACCCTGATCGGGATCATACTTGGGCACTGGCTGTTCGGGGCACCCTTCACCGCGACGTCGATGATTGGCTTCATCGCACTTGCCGGCATCATTGTCCGCAATTCGATCCTGCTCGTCGATTTCGTCCGCCACGGCGCGGCACCGGGGAGAACCTTGCGTGACGTGCTTCTCGAAGCCGGCATGGTCCGCTTCAAGCCAATCCTGCTGACGGCCCTGGCCGCCATGATCGGTGCCGCGACGATTCTGCTCGACCCGATCTTTCAAGGGCTGGCGATCTCGCTGTTGTTCGGACTCGCATCTTCGACACTGCTGACCGTGTTGGTTATCCCTGCAATCTATGTTGCTTTGCGGGATGCAGACCAGATGAGTGGCGACCCTGCGGGATCGCGTTCCTGACGACCTCGTATCCGCGCGGTCACTCTTTGCCTGGATGGCCATTCTCAAGCGATTGGCTCCAATCGAAATCCGGCGATGGCGAAAGGATGGCAAAGGCAGCCTGTGATCTCTCCCCGGCGTAGAAAGTTATGGCTTCAAATGATGCACTTTGATCCATCGCAACGTCGACCTTTTTGCTTTCTGCCAATCGGATTGTCAGGCTCAGGAACTGAGCATGTCCATCGGCATCGGATCGGTTGACCGTAGCGTCCCCGGCCCCAAAGCGAACGGCGTGAAATGATGTCCCTCGCCTCTAAATGGGTGGCCGCCTTGGCCGGCGCTCTGGTTATCCTGGTTGCCGGCTATTATTGGCGTTATGTGCACGAAATCACCGTGCGTACGGCAGCTCCCGAACGGAATGTCGAGGTGCGCGTGTTTGGTGTCGGCACGGTCGAAGCACAGGTCGTTTCAAAAGTCGGTTTCCAGATCGCTGGAAAAGTAGTCGCGATCGACGCGGACCAGGGCGATCTCGTCAAGGCCGGAGAGCGGCTTGCGAAGCTCGACGATGCAGCGCAGCGCGCAAAGCTCAACCGGAGCGAGATTGCGCAGCGGCAGGCGGCGGCGAACCTCGCCAAAATCCAGGTCCAGCGCGAGCGCGCCGAGGTTACCTACCAGCAGAAGAAGAGCGCCAACGCGCGGCGGCAGACGTTGGCCATTCTCAAAAACGTATCGCAAGAGGCCGCCGAAGAAGCCCAGGCGGCAGAGGACATTGCGCTTGGCGATACCAAAGTCATAGAGGCGGATACCAGAGCCGCGGCTGTTCTGCAGGACGATGCCAATTCCCAGATCAAAATCGACGCGGTCGTACTGGCCCAGCATGAATTGGTCGCCCCGTTCGACGCGCGCGTCATCGCACGGCACAAGGAGCTTGGCGGGATCGCCGGCGCGGGCGAAGCGATCTTCACCCTGATCGCGCCCCACTCGATCTGGATAAAGCTCTTTGTGGATGAGGCGCTGGCCGGTGGCTTGACTCCCGGGCAGTCCGCGACCGTGCGCTTGCGATCGGAGCCCGGTCGCGCATTTGATGCTGAGCTTGTTCGAATTGATCAGGAAAACGACCGTCTTACGGAAGAGCGCCGTGTCTATGTACGATGTCGCGTCTGCACTCCGCAGCACCAGTTCCGTTATCTCGGCGAGCAGGCCGAGGTGGAAATCGTCAAGAAGGTGGTTGCTGACGGTCTTTTCATCCCGTTCAAGTTTGTCGAAGGCTACGATGGCCGGTCAGGCATTGTCTGGACGCTTCGGGACGGCCGGCTTGCGCGGCAGCGCGTGCAACTCGGTGAACGGCTGCTCGACGGCCGCGTCCAGGTCATGTCCGATCTGAGCGGTCAGGTCGTCATCGATTCGCGAACCGATTTGCGCGAAGGCCGCGCGGCTCGCCCTGTGAGCGGCCCGTAACATGAATCTCGCGCTGAAGGACATCCAACACAATCTGGGACGGTTTCTGCTGACCTGCCTCGGCCTGAGTTTGTTGCTCGGGATTGTACTTGCGATGGTTGGCATTTATCGCGGCCTGGTCGTTGAATCGCTTGGGCTGGTGCGGGCCGCCGCCGCCGATGTCTGGGTCGTGGAAGAGGGCACACGGGGACCTTTCGCCGAAGCCTCGCGCCTTTCCGGCGACCTGCGCGAAGCGGTGGCAGCGCAATGGGGCGTCGCCGCGGCCGGTGCTGTCGCCTATCAGAATGTGGAAATGGAACACCGCGGCCTGATCAAACGTCTCCTGGTCGTCGGTGCAGAGATTGGACGCCCTGGCGAAGCGGCGGCTGTCGTTGAAGGCCGCCCGATCCTGCGCAGTCGATATGAAGCCATCGCGGACCGGGGTACCGGCTTCGTGGTCGGCGAGCAGATCAAGCTTGGGCATCAGATGTTTACGGTCGCGGGATTGACGATGGATCTCGTGGCTTCCGGCGGCGACCCCGTCTTGTTCGTCACTTTGAGGGATGCACAGAGACTTCAATTCGATCTCGCGCCGGCAGCCGCACGTCGTGAGGCCGTCCGGTCGCCCGGCGCAACCGGAACGATCGACACGGTGAATGCTGTCCTCGTCAAACTGCTTCCCGGCGTTGATCCAAAGCGCTTTGCGCAAGACATCGCACGCTGGAAGCACCTCGGGGCGCTGACCCAGGATGAGCAGGAAACGGTACTTGCGAGTTCGGTCATTGACCGCGCGCGCCGCCAGATTGGCCTGTTCACCAGTCTTCTTCTGACGGTGTCCACCGTGATCATTGGGCTCATCATCTACACCATGACGATCGACAAAAAGAAATCGATCGCCACGCTAAAGCTCATCGGAGCGCCGGATCGCCGCATCGTGGGACTTATCGTGCAGCAGGCGCTGGCCATGGGCGTGATCAGCTTCCTCGTTGGTGTCGCTTTGATCAACGCCGGGCAAGACTATTTCCCGCGCCGGGTGGTGCTCGAAGAGGCCGATGCCGCGCTCCTCTTCTGCATCGTATTGGTCGTGTGCCTGCTTGCAAGTGCACTCGGAGTGCGGACGGCGCTGAAGATCGATCCTGCATCGGCGCTCGCGGGTTAGCGCATGACCGAAAAGCCAGTTGTCGAAATTAGAGGCATAAGCAAGCATTTCGGCGAAGGGGCTGCGCGCGTCGACGCGTTACGCGATGTGTCAATGGACATCCTTCCTGGAACCGTTATCGGACTACGGGGCCCGAGCGGATCG
>CANKHJ010000040.1 GCA_947481635.1 Bradyrhizobiaceae bacterium | reverse complement strand
GGCCGCGCCGCCTTGGCGGCGGTCGAGCCGTGGCTCGCGCTGCTGGTGGGGTTGGCGATCGTTGCGCCTTACGCAGTCTGGCTATGGTTCGCACCCGAGGCGCCGCCATTGCCGCGGGTGCCATCGATCGACCCCGCCAACGACGCCGTCGCGTGGTTGCGGTTGATCGGCCTCGTCATCGCCGCGCATGCGGGCTTCGTGTTGCTGGTCGTGATCGGGCGCGGCGGGTTCTGGTCGCGCGCCACCCACACCGCGGTGATCGCACGTCAGCCGCTCGATCCGTTCGGCAAGGCGTTGGTTTATTGCTTCGCGCTTGCACCGGCTGTCACGGCGACCATCCTCGCCGCGCTGATGGATCGCGCGGTGCCGCTCGGCGGCATTGCGCCGCTGATCATCCTGTCGAGTCTCGCCGTGATCGTCGCGGGCGGCGACAGCATCCGCGTCCATTCGCAACTGGCGCTGGGCTATGCGTGGTTCGGCCTGCTGCTGGCGCCGCCCGCGTTGATCGCGGCCGGCCTGGTGTTGTCGCCCTGGGTCTTCCCGATGGAGCTCAAGGTGGCGCAGCCCGCGACGCCGATCGCGCGTTTCTTCGCCGAGAATTTCGAGCGGCGCATGAATGCGCCGCTCGCCATCGTTGCCGGCGAACCGCGCATCGCCTCGCTGATCGCGATGCGCGCGCCAAGCCGGCCGAGCCTCTATCTGGATGCGGCACCGGCGCGTACACCCTGGGTCACGCTGGCGGATATCCAAACGAAGGGCGCGATCGTGGTATGGCCGGCCACCGATCCACGCGGCGCGCTGCCGGCGGCGTTTCGCGAGCGCTTCGGCGACGTCGCCTCCGACGTCCCGCAGAGTTTCGAGCGCCCGGTGCGCGGCCGTCTGCCGTTATTCCGTCTCGGCTGGTCGGCGATCAGGCCTGTACAGAATTGATAGGCGACGTCATTCGCGCTCAATGATGGTGATAGCCCTCGCCCTCGATCACCTTGCCGCGGAACAGCCAATAGACGAACACCACATAGCCGATGATGATCGGCAACATGATCAGCGTGCCGACCAGCATGAAGATCTGGCTGCTCGGCGCCGCGGCGGTGTCCCAGATCGTCAGCGCGGGCGGCACGATATACGGAAACAGCGAGATCACGAGACCGAGATAGCCGAGCAGGAACAGGCCCATCGCGGCCAGGAACGGCGGCACCTCGCGGCCCTTGTCGAGCCAGCGCCACGCCAGCAGCGCCAGCCCGCCGGTGAGAAGCGGCACCGGCCAGAGATAATAGATGTTCGGTGTCGTGAACCAGCGTGCGGCGATGCGCTCGAACGCAAACGGAGTCCACAGGCTCACGCCCCCCATCGTGACCAGCACCGCGATGATGAGGAGCTTGGCCTGGCCGCGGGCGCGTTCGGCGATGTCGCCTTCGGTCTTCATCACCAGCCAGGTCGCGCCGAGCAGCGCGTATCCCGCGAGCACCCCGGCCGCGCATAACGCCGCGAACGGCGTCGCCCAGTCGAAGGCGCCGCCCGCGAATGCGCCGTTCTCGATCTTGATGCCCTGGATCAGCCCGGCGAGAATCGCACCCTGACAGGCCGCCGCAATCGTCGAGCCGAGCCAGAAAGCGGCGTGCCAGGTGCGCCGCGAGGTCTGCGCGACGAATACGAATTCGAACGCGACGCCGCGGAATACCAGCGCCAGCAGCATCACGATCACCGGCAGATAGAACGCCGGCATGATGATCGAATAGGCGCGCGGAAACGCCACGAAGAGTCCGGCGCCGCCGAGCACCAGCCAGGTCTCGTTGCCGTCCCAGAACGGCGCGACGGTGTTCATCATCAGTTCGCGCTGCTTGGCGTCCCGGGTGAACGGAAACAGGATGCCGATGCCGAGATCGAAGCCGTCGAGCAGCACATACATCACGACGGCGATGCCGATGATTCCGGCCCAGATGAGCGGCAGGTAGAATTCCAGCGGCATGGAAAATTCCAGCATCACACGGCCTCCCGTCCGGCGTCATGCGCGGCGGAGAACGGCCGCGCCGGTGCGCCCATGGTCGGCGGTTCGGCGGCGGCGCCGGTCGGGCCGTGGTTGATCAGGCGGTTGATGTAATAAATGCCGGCTGCGAACACGATGCCGTAAACCAGTACGAACAGCGCGAGCGTCGTCGCAAGGCTCGCCGCCGGCACCGGCGAGAGCGCATCGGCGGTGCGCAGGATGCCATGCACCAGCCAAGGCTGCCATCCCTGCTCGGTGACGATCCAGCCGGCGAGGATGGCAACGAAGCCGGTCCACCAGCCGAACGACACGATGCGCAGATACCAGCGCGTCTCGAACAGCTTGCCGCGCCACAACAAGAAAGCGCCGAACAGAGCCGCCCCGATCATCGCAAAGCCGACGCCGATCATGATGCGGAACGCGAAGAACACGTTCGGCACCGGTGGGCGTTCCGATGGCGGCACGCTCTTCAGGCCAGGAAACAGCCCGTCGATCTTGTGCGTGAGGATCAGCGAGGAGCCGCGCGGGACCGACAGCGCGAAGCGGTTGGTCTCGGTCTTCTCGTCGGGCCAGGCGAAGATATGGAAATCTCCCGGCTTGGTGCCGTCCCAATGGCCTTCCATCGCCGCGACCTTGATCGGCTGATGCGCCAGCGTGTTCAGGCCGTGCAGGTCGCCGATCAGGAACTGGAGTGGCGCCAGCACCGCGGAGAGGCCGACAGCCATGCGCAGCATGGTGCGGCCTTCCTCGATATGGCGTCCGGCCAGCAGGTAGCGCGCCCCGACCGCGAGCACCACGAAGGCCGTCGTCAGGTAGGAGGCCGTGAGCATATGCGCGATGCGATAGGGGAAGCTCGGGTTGAACACGATCGCCCACCAGTCGAGCGGGAAGGCGATGCCGTCGCGCATCTCGTGGCCGACCGGCGTCTGCATCCAGCTATTCGCCGCCAGGATCCAGAATGTCGAAATCGCGGTTCCGACCGCCACCGCAATCGCGGAGAAGACGTGCAGATTGGGCGGCACGCGGCGCCAGCCAAACAGCATGATGCCGAGGAATGTCGCCTCGAGGAAAAACGCGGTCAGCACCTCATAGCCGAGCAACGGACCGAGAACGTTGCCGGTGACCGCCGAGAAGCGGCTCCAATTGGTGCCGATCTCATAGGACAGCACGATGCCGGACACCACGCCCATCGCGAAGGACACCGCGAAAATCCGGGTCCAGAACCGCGCCAGCCGGTGCAGGTGTTCACGGCCGGTGATGCGCCATCGCACCAGCAGCGTGGCGATGAAGGCCGACAGCCCGATCGTGAAACTCGGGAAGATGATGTGAAATGAGATCGTGAAGGCGAATTGCAGTCGCGCCAGCAGGGCAGGATCGAGATCCATGGCGCACGCTCCCGTTTAGACCGAATTCAATATACCCGATCGCGCGCAAATTGCTGCATGGCAGCACTGCGACCGGTCGTCTCTAGCGCCGGTGGACAACTTCGCGAAAAGGCGCGAACCGTCGCGATCATGGCGTTATCCTAAAGTCTGATCCGGACCTATGGGGGCTGCCGTGACCGACCAATCTACATCGTCGCAAAACTCTTTCCTCGAGCGTCAGTTCAAGCTGACGGCCAACGGGACCAATGTCCGCACCGAAGTCATCGCGGGCGTCACCACATTTCTGACGATGGTCTACATCGTGTTCGTCAATCCGGCGATTCTCGGCGAATCCGGAATGGACAAAGGCGCGGTGTTCGTCGCGACCTGCCTCGCGGCCGCCGTCTCGACGCTGGTGATGGCGCTTTATGCCAATTACCCGATCGCGCTTGCGCCCGGCATGGGGCTGAATGCCTTCTTCGCCTTCACCGTGGTGCTGACTTACAAATACACATGGCAACAGGCGCTGGCCGGCGTGTTCTGCTCCGGCGTCCTGTTCTTTCTGATCTCGATCACCGGCCTGCGCGAATGGCTGATCAATGCGATCCCACGCAGTCTGAAGCTTGCGATCGCCGCCGGTGTCGGCCTGTTCCTCGGCATCATCGCGCTGGAGACCGCCAAGGTCGTGGTCGATCACCCGGCCACCCTGGTCACGCTCGGCGACATGAAGCAGTGGCCGGCGATCCTGTTCCTGCTCGGCTTCGTGGTGATCCTGGCGTTGAATTATCGCAAGGTCACCGGCGGCACGCTGATCGGCATCCTGCTCGTCTCGGTCATCGGTATTCCGCTCGGGCTCGCTACCTTCGGCGGGGTCGTCTCGATGCCGCCCTCGATCAAGCCGACCTTCCTGCAGCTCGATTTCTCGCGGGTGACGGAGATGGGCTTCATCATCGTCATCTTCACCTTCCTGTTCATCGACCTGTTCGACAATGCCGGCACGCTGATCGGCGTCGCGCATCGCGCCGGACTGCTCGACAAGGACGGCAACCTGCCGCGCATGAAGCAGGCGCTGATGGCCGACAGCTTCGCCGCGATGTTCGGCGCGCTGATCGGCACCTCGACCACGACGAGCTATATCGAGAGCACAGCGGGGGTGGAGTCCGGAGGCCGCACCGGGCTGACCGGCGTGGTGGTCGCGATCCTGTTCCTGCTGACGCTGTTCTTCTCGCCGCTCACCAGCATGATCCCGGCCTATGCATCGGCGGCAGCCTTGCTGTTCGTCGCCTGCATGATGATGCGCGCGATCGGCGAAATCAGCTGGGATGATATGACCGAATACGCGCCGGCCGTCGTCACCATCGTGGCGATGCCGCTGACCTATTCGATCGCGACCGGCATCGGGCTCGGCTTCATCACCTATGCGGCGGCGAAGATTCTCTCCGGCAAGTTCTCGGAAGCGAAGCCGGCGGTGATCGTCCTGGCGGTGATCTTCGCGGCCAAATTCTACTTCGGGTGAGCTGCCGATGCCGATCTTGAAGGGGTTCGGCTCGTTTGCCGACGTCGACGACGAGACGATCACCGACAAGGTCACGCGGCGCGTCATCTCCGGCGAAAAAGGGATGCTCGTGTGGTGGCAGGTGAAGGCGGGGGCGCATGCCGCCGCGCATCACCATCCACACGAGCAGATCGCCTGGGTGCTGAGCGGCTCGATGGAGTTCCGCCTCGGCACCGGCGCTGCAACCGAGCTTTGCGTGCCCGGCGATGTCGTGGTCATCCCCGGCGGGGTCGAGCACGAAGCCTGGTTTCCGGAAGATTGCGAAGTGATCGACTTCTTTTCGCCGCCGCGCGAGGATTTCCTCGCCGGCAGCGCACTGCCTTACATGCAGGGTTAGCGAGCGGCCTCTCTCGCGTCATTCCGTGGCGATGCGAAGTATCGAACCCGGAATCCAGATACAAAGCACCGACGCCTCGTCTGGATTCCGGGTTCGCACCTGCGGTGCGCCCCGGAATGACGGAAGCTACCGCGGCTCGCTGTTGAGATGCAGATAGGTCGGGTCGAACTCGGCGAGTTCCTTCAGCCCTTCCCAATTCTCGATCTTCACCTTGTTGCTGAGGAAGGTGGCCAGGTGGAGTTTGCGCAGGCGTCCGAGCAGCCGGTTGGTGTGAACCACCGATAGCCCGAGCGCGTCGCCCAATTCATGTTGGGTGATCGGAAACGGAAACGTCAGACCGTCGGTCAGGCCGGCGACGTCGAGGCGCAGATACATTTCGCAGAACAGATGCGCCAGCCGGCCCTCCGCCGAGCGGCGGCCCATGCCGGTGATCCATTCGCGATGCGCCGATGCGTCGATCAGCGTGAGCAACCACATCAGCCGCGTCAGGTGTGGATAGCGCTCACTGATTTCGCGCAGTTTCTCATGCGGAAAGAAAGCGACCCGGCAGCGGGTCAGGGCCGCGACGCCGTGATCCATCTTCTTGAGCAGAAAGCTATGCAGGTCGACGAAATCGCCGGCGAGATGAAACGCGGTGATCTGCCGGCGGCCGTCGCCGAGTACTTTGTAGCGGCATGCAAACCCTTCCAGGATCAGGTTGCTCTGGTTCACGCGTTCGCCATCGCGTACCAGGTCTTCGTCGGGCGCGAATTCCTTCACCTTTGAAATGGCGCCCTCCAAAGCACTGCGCTCCTCCGGACTAAGAGTATCGCGACGCTCGAGCTGGCTGATCAGGGGGTTTTTCATGCGGGAATGATCGGGGCCTTATGAATAGGAATGGTGGGGGAATGATGTGGCGAGGCTCACTGAGACAACACTCAGAAGCCGGAACCGTTCAACATCAAATGTTAAGTCTTGGGGGGAACTTAGCGGCCGTTGCCTGCGGCTCACTTTCCAGCATCATTTGATAGCGAGGACGTCACGCAAGTTGGAATACGTCGCAATGGCGCGGAGGCCGCGGCGCGGTCTACGGGGAAGACGTGCCCGCCGCTTCTAGCGCCTTCTTGATGGCGAGGAAGTCGCGCCAGGCGAGCCGCTTCTGCAGCGGCTGACGCAGCAGATAGGCTGGATGCAGGGTGGCCATCGCGCGAATGTCGCGGCCGCCGGCATTGAAGTTGAACCAGCGTCCGCGCGTGCGCAGGATGCCTTCCTTGGCGCCGAGCAGCGCCTGCGCCGAAGGCCCGCCGAGGCAGACCAGTATATCGGGATCGGCGAGCTCGATCTGTCGGCGCATGAAGGGCAGGCAGATCGCCGCCTCCTGCGGTGTTGGCGTCCGGTTGCCGGGCGGACGCCATGGAATGATGTTGGCGATATAGACCGATGAGCGATCGAGCCCGATCGCGGCGATCATGCGGTCGAGCAGCTTGCCGGAGCGGCCGACAAACGGCAGGCCCTCGCGATCTTCCTCCGCGCCCGGCGCCTCGCCCACGAACATCAGGCGCGCCTGCGGATTGCCGTCAGCGAAGACCAGCCGCGACGCGGTGGCCTTGAGCGCGCAGCCGTCGAACCGCTCCAGGATCGCGCGCAGGTCGTCGAGCGTCTGTGCGCCGGCCGCCGCCTCGCGCGCCGCGCCGGCGGCGATATCGGGCGGCGGTGGGGCGTTTGCCGGCGCCATCCGCGACACCGAAGGCGCCGCCGGTTGCAGTGTGTAGGATTCGAACTTCGAGCCGCCGCTCGCCCCGTCGGGCTCGGGGCCGGCGCTGTCCGGATGCGGTGCCAGCGCGATGGGTTGCGCCTCGCCGGCCAGCCGGTTCACCGGCTCCTCGCCCAACAGCGCATCGACCCCGGCTTCGCGGTAGAAGGCGAGCAGGTCGCGGGCGGCCTTGGTGCGGTCGGAGGTCATCGCAACAGGATAGCGGACCTCGGGCCCATCACGAAGCGCGTCCGATGCCCGGGAGGAACCGCCCCACGCGCTGTGCATAGTCGCGATAATCGGCGCCATAGCTGCGGGCCAGATAGGCCTCTTCGGCCGCGACCTGCTGCCGGACGGCGATGAAACCGCCGGCGAGCACAACCAGCGACAGCGCGGTGGGCAGCATCAGGGTATAGCCCGCAAGGATCGCCAGCAGGCCGAGGAAGATCGGATGCCGGCAGAAGCGATAGAGCCCGCCGGTGACCAGGCCCGGCCGCGCGCCCTCTTCGATCCCGATGCGCCACGAATTCCCGAGATCGAGCTGCGCCACGATCAGTACGGCCAGCCCGCCGAACAGGACCGCCGCACCGGTCATCTGCAACGCAGGTGGCTCGATCCAGGGCGTCACGAGGCCGGGCCGGAAAACCGCTTCATGGGCCTGCCAGATCAGCACGCCGAAGCCGAGGATGCCGAGCGCATCGCGGATATTTTGCGTGCGGCTCTTCGAGCGCAGCAGGATCAGGCCGAAGCGGCCGGTGCGGCGCCATTGCAGCAGCGGCCGCACGCCGCAGGCGATCACGGCGAGTAGCAAGATGCCGATCAGCGGAAGCATGCGAAAGGTCATGCGCCATCTTACGCGGACAGGGCGCGGGAACCCATTGCATTTGTCAGCGCGGGCGTTTCATGAAAGTTTGAACCTGTCCAAAGTGTGAGATGAACGATGGCCGAAGATGAGATACCGCCGCGCGAAGCGATGGAATTCGATGTCGTGATCGTCGGCGCGGGTCCGGCCGGTCTCGCCGCTGCAATCCGGCTGAAACAGCTCTCGCCCGATCTCACCATCGTGGTGGTGGAGAAAGGCTCGGAGGTTGGCGCGCATATCCTGTCCGGCGCGGTGATCGATCCGATCGCGCTCGACCGGTTGATTCCGGAATGGCGTTCCGAGGACACGCCGCTGAAGACGCAGGTCAGCGACGATCGTTTTTATATGCTGACGCCGAAAGGCGGCTTCCGGCTGCCGAATTTCATGATGCCGCCGCTGATGAGCAATCACGGCAACTACATCGGTTCGCTCGGCAATGTCTGCCGCTGGCTCGCCACCAAGGCCGAGGCGCTAGGCGTCGAGATTTATCCGGGCTTCGCCGCCGCCGAGGTGCTGTTCGAGAATGGCGCGGTAGTCGGGATCGCGACTGGAGACATGGGCGTCGGCAAGGACGGCAAGCCGCATGCCGGTTTCGCGCGCGGCATGGAACTGCGCGGCAAATACACGCTGTTCGCGGAAGGCGCGCGCGGGCACCTGACCAAACGGCTGATCGCGCATTTCGATCTGGCGCAGGGCCGCGAGCCGCCGAAATTCGGCATCGGATTGAAGGAGCTGTGG
Organism: Bradyrhizobiaceae bacterium; assembly: GCA_947481635.1. Lineage (GTDB taxonomy): Bacteria > Pseudomonadota > Alphaproteobacteria > Rhizobiales > Xanthobacteraceae > CANKHJ01. The sequence goes on along the minus strand of CANKHJ010000040.1, from coordinate 19,390 downwards.
CAGGTCGCGCCGGAAAAACACAAGCCCGGGCTGGTGCAGCACTCGTTCGGCTGGCCGCTCGACAATCGCACCGGCGGCGGCTCGTTCCTCTATCACACCGACGACAACACGGTGCTGGTCGGCTTTGTGCTGCATCTCAATTACCAGAATCCCTATCTCAACCCATTCGAGGAATTCCAGCGCTTCAAGACCCACCCGCTGGTCCGCGACACCTTTGCCGGCGGCAAGCGTCTGTCCTACGGGGCACGCGCGATCACCGAGGGCGGCTATCAGTCGGTACCGAAGCTATCGTTTCCCGGCGGCGCGCTGATTGGATGCGCGGCGGGCTTCGTCAACGTGCCGCGCATCAAGGGCTCGCATAACGCGATGCTGTCCGGAATGCTCGCCGCCGAACATGTCGCGGCCGCGCTCGGCGCCGGCCGCGCCAACGACTCACTCGATGGCTACGAGGATGCGTGGCGCGCGTCCGATATCGGCCGCGACCTGTGGAAGGTGCGCAACGCAAAGCCGCTCTGGTCGCGCTTCGGCACCCTGCTCGGGATCGCGCTGGGCGGCTTCGACATGTGGACCAATACGCTAGGCTTCTCGCTGTTCGGCACGCTCGGGCACGGCAAGGCTGATGCCGAAACGCTCAAGCCGGCCGCGCAATGCACGCGCATCGTCTATCCGAAACCTGACGGCAAGCTCACCTTCGACCGGCTCTCGTCGGTCTATCTCTCCAACACCAATCATGAGGAGGACCAGCCGGTCCATCTCCTCGTCAAGGACCTCGCCCTCCAGAAAGCCTCCGAGCATGATGCCTATGGCGGGCCGTCGGCGCGCTATTGCCCGGCCGGGGTCTATGAATGGGTCGAGGAGGGTGGGACGCCGCGCTTCGTGATCAACGCGCAGAACTGCGTCCACTGCAAAACCTGCGACATCAAGGACCCGAATCGCAACATCACCTGGGTCGCGCCGGAAGGCGGGGGCGGGCCGAATTATCCGAACATGTGAGTCGATATCGGAGCCGCGGCGAAACCGCGCAAGCGCCGGAAAGATGGTACCCGGCGGCGTCTTTTTGGGCAGGCGACTCCGGGCTTCAAAGAATCATTACCCTTGGATCTGACCGCGTTTGCCGTCGCGTTTCCGGCGTATTTCACCCTTACGTGTGCTCGATCGGCCATCCTTGCGGGCAGGGATCAAAAAGGCCATTCTCCGGCCGAAACGCGGCGCTGCTTCGTTTGCGCGCTGCCAAAGGAGTCACCCCACGTGACCAATCGGATTGCCTTCGGATGCACGGGTTTGATCGCGCTGGCGTTGCTTGCGACGCCGCTGCCCAGCGAAGCCCAGACGCAGCCGAATTCCCGGGTGTCGGCCGCCGGCAATTATCTCGCCGGGCGTCATGCCGGAAACCAGCGTGATGCCGCGGCCGCCGCCAGTTATTACCGCAACGCGCTGCGCAATGACCCGCGCAATGCCGACCTGCTCAACCGTGCCTTCGTCTCGTTCCTCGCCGCGGGCGATATCGACGAGGCGGTGAAACTCGCCGAACGCGTGCTCCAGGTCGACAAGACCGACCGGGTCGCGCAACTCGCGCTCGGCCTGCGCTCCATCAAGGCCAAGCAATATGCGCCCGCGCGCGCGCAACTCGCGCAATCGGTACGCGGCCCGATCACCGATCTGGCGGCGACCTTGCTTGGTGCCTGGGCGTTTAGCGGGGCCAATGACTGGCGCGGCGCGGTGGAAAGCATCGACCGTCTGGCAGGCGCCGACTGGTACGCGATCTTCAAGGACCTGCATGCCGGCCTGATCCTCGAGGCCGCCGGGCAGAAGAAGGAAGCGGGCAAGCGCCTGGAGCGCGCCTATAAGCTCGATTCCTCCGCTTTGCGTGTGGTCGAGGCTTACGGCGGCTGGCTCTCGCGCAACGGAACCAAGGACGAAGCGCTCGCCGTCTATCAGAAGTTTGACGAGGCGCTGCCGCGCCATCCGCTGATCGTCGAGGCGATGGCTGCGATCCGCGACGGCAAGAAGCTACCGCTGCTGATCGACTCGCCGCAATCCGGCGCCGCCGAGGTGCTGTATGGGCTTGGCGCCGCGCTCGGCCGCCGCGGCGGTGAGGAACTCGGGCTCGTCTATCTGCAACTGGCGCTTTACCTGGCGCCCGCGCATCCGCTCGCGCTGCTGTCTCTCGCCGACCTCTACGAAGGCCTGAAGAAGCACGAAGCCGCGATCAAGACCTATGAACGGGTGCCCGCGACGTCGCCGCTGCGCCGCAATGCGCAGATCCAGCTTGCGCTGAATTACGATGCGCTGGAGCGCACCGACGAGGCCAAGAAGGCGATCGAGAAGCTGATCGCCGACAATCCACGCGATATCGAGGCGACCACGGCGCTCGGCAATATCCTGCGTGGGCGCAAGCAATTCGCGGAATGCGCCGATGCCTATTCGAAGGCGATCGCGGCGGTCGACAATCCCGGCAAGTCGAACTGGGTGCTCTTCTATTTCCGCGGCATCTGCTACGAGCGCGCCAAGCAATGGCCGAAGGCCGAGGCCGATCTGCGCAAGTCGCTGGATCTGTACCCGGATCAGCCGCAGGTGTTGAATTATCTCGGCTATTCCTGGGTCGATCAGGGCCTCAATCTCGACGAAGGCATGCGCATGATCCGGCGCGCCGTCGAGCAGCGGCCGGATGACGGCTACATCGTCGACTCGCTCGGCTGGGCCTATTTCCGCATCGGCAACAATGACGAGGCGGTGAAGCACCTCGAACGCGCCGTCGATCTCAAGCCAGAAGACCCGACCATCAACGATCATCTCGGCGACGCCTATTGGCGCGTTGGGCGTGAGCCCGAGGCCCGCTTTCAGTGGTCGCATGCGCGCGACCTGAAACCGGAACCCGAAGAGCTCGTGAAGATCGAGGAGAAGCTCAAGGTCGGATTGCGCGAGCCAGAATCGTCCGCCGCCGAGGCGAACAAGCCACGCCCGAACGGCGGCTGATCCGGTTCGCATCGTGGCGTCCGCGCGTGAATTTGCGCCGGCCAAGATCAATCTCACATTGCGCGTCGTCGGCCGCCGTGCCGACGGCTATCACGACCTCGACAGTCTGGTGGTGTTTGCCGCGCTCGGCGACACGCTGACCTTCGCGCCCGGCCGGATGCTGAAATTGAGCGTCGGCGGCCCAACCGCGCTGGATGCCGGTCCCTCAAGCGGCAATCTCATCATCAAGGCGGCTGACGCGCTCGCCGAGCGCGTCAGCCGCCTGAAGCTTGGCCATTTCACCTTGGAGAAACGCTTGCCGGTCGCCGCCGGCCTCGGCGGCGGCTCGTCCGACGCGGCCGCGGCGTTGCGCCTCCTGGCGCGCGCAAACGGCATCGAACGTGACGATCCGCGCCTGATGGAGGCCGCACACGCCACCGGCGCCGATGTGCCGGTCTGCCTCAATCCGCGCCCGCGCGTGATGCGCGGCATCGGCGACATCCTCTCGGCGCCGCTCGATCTGCCGCCGCTGCCGGCTTTGCTGGTCAATCCCGGCGTGGCGGTGCCAACCAAGGATGTGTTCGGAGCATTGGCGCGTCGTTCTGAGGTGGTAGACGGCAAGTCGGCCGTGTTCGGTGAAGCGCGGGGGTCCGGCGCGCGTCAGAGCATGATGGAGCTTGTTTCCGTCCTTGAGGCAGGAGCCAACGATCTCGAGCCGCCGGCGCTGTCGCTTCAGCCGGTCATCACCGATGTCCTCGCGGCACTGCGCGATCTCGACGGCTGCCGCATCGCGCGGATGTCGGGCTCCGGCGCGACGTGTTTTGCGCTGTTCGATAGTGAGGATGCCGCCAAGGCTGCTGGCATTGCGTTGCGCAAGCAGCATGCTGAATGGTGGATCGAGCCGACAATACTAAATAGCTAGCGTGTCCCCGGACACCCGGTCAATTGCTGCGCGCGATGCAGAATTCCACCACATCCTCGAGCGCGGTCTTCATCGGGGAGTCGGTGAACAGCGCCAGCGCGTCCTTGGCGATCGCGCCATAGTGGCGGGCGCGCTGGATCGTGTCCTCCAGCGCGCGGTGCTTGGTCATCAGGCCGATCGCGGAGTCGAGGTCGCCGTCCTTGATGTCGCCCTGCTCAAGCGTGCGGCGCCAGAATTCGCGCTCGCTTTCCGAACCGCGCCGGAACGACAGCACCACCGGCAGCGTGATCTTTCCCTCGCGGAAATCGTCGCCGACATTCTTGCCGAGCCGTGCGGCGGTCCCGCCATAGTCGAGCGAGTCGTCGACGAGCTGAAATGCGATGCCGAGATTCATGCCGAAGGAGCGGCACGCCGCCTGCTCGGCCTTCGGACGCTGCGCCAGCACCGGGCCGACCTCGCAGGCGGCGGCGAACAGCTCCGCTGTCTTGGCGCGGATCACGGAGAGGTATTCGTCCTCGGTGGTCGAGGTGTTCTTGGCGGCTGAAAGCTGCATCACTTCGCCTTCAGCGATCACCGCGGCGGCGGACGACAGAATGTCGAGCGCGCGCAGCGAGCCGACCTCGACCATCATCTTGAACGCCTGGCCCAGCAAAAAGTCGCCGACCAGCACGCTCGCCTCGTTGCCCCACAGCATCCGCGCGGCGAGCTTGCCGCGCCGCATCTCGCTTTCGTCCACCACGTCGTCATGCAGCAGCGTCGCGGTATGCATGAACTCGACCGCCGCTGCGAGTTTCACATGGCCGTCGCCGGGGAAATTGACCAGCCGTGCCATCGCCAGCGTCAGCATCGGCCGCAGGCGCTTGCCGCCCGACGAGATCAGGTGGTTCGCGACCTCCGGGATCATGGTCACGTCCGAGCCGGTGCGCGACAGGATCGTCGCATTGACGCGCTCCATATCCGCCGCGACGCGTTGGATCAGCCCATCGATGGTTGGTTGCGGGTGGCTTTCGAAGGGGATGACGACGGCCAACAGAACTCTCCGGGGTTGAGACGCGCGAGCATAGAAACGCTAGGATCAACGGGCAAGAGCAGCCGTTATTCCGCTGCAGAGGAGATTTTGTGCGCGAAATCGTTCGCACCAACAACGCCGTGCTGATTACCGCGATCGAGGCGCTGCTCAAGGGCGCCGAGATCCATCACATGGTGCTCGATCAGAACATGTCCATCCTGGAAGGCTCGGTCGGGGTCCTGCCGCGCCGGGTGCTGGTTCCCGACGAGGACGAGGCGGCCGCGCGCCGGCTGCTGACCGACGCCGGGCTCGCGCATGAATTGCGGACCGGCAATGGCTGACGTGCCGGAGGCGGGCGTCGACCGGGCGGGCGTCACCCAGGACGCCGTGCTAGGCGGCCGTCTGACGCTCCTGCAACCGCGCCGCGGCCACCGCGCCGGGCATGACGCGATCCTGCTCGCTGCGGCCGTTGCAGCCCAGGGGGGCGCGCATGCGGTCGGCGGGCATGCGGTAGATTTGGGCGCGGGCGTCGGCACCGCCGGTCTAGCGCTCGCCGCCCGTGTCCCCGGCCTTCGCGTGACCCTGGTTGAGATCGATCCTGTGCTTGCGGCGCTGGCCTCCCGGAACGTGGCGCTCAACCGGCTGGAGGATCGCGCGGTGGCGCTGACCCTCGACGCCGGCGCTCCGGCGCGATCCTTTGTCGCAGCAGCGCTGCCCGGAGGATCGGTGGATTGGGTGTTGATGAACCCGCCATTCAACACCGCTGCGCACCAAGCATCGGCGGACAAGGCACGGGCCCATGTCGCGCCCGACGACCTGTTGCCGGTCTGGCTCAAGACCGCATCGCGATTGCTGCGCCCCAATGGACGCGTGGTGCTGATCCATCGCGCCGACGGACTGGCAAGCGTGCTGAAGGCGCTGGTGGATTTCGGCGGGGTTGCGGTGCTGCCGGTCTACCCGAAGCCGCGCGCCGCCGCGATCCGTGTCCTGGTCGGCGCAATCAAGGGAAGCCGGACGCCATTGTCCGTCCTGCCCGGCCTGACGCTCGCCGACGCAACGGGGCGGCCGACCGCCGAAGCCGAACTGATCTTGCGGGAAGCGCAGCCGCTTCCGTTGTGGTGATGCGTTAGGCGGACTTGCTCAGCCGTTGAGCGTCGCGGCCAAACAGGCGCGCTGCGATTCCGCGAACGTCATGCATGTTTGACAGGATCGCGATCATGCCGACGAGTGTCACCAAGGCGTACACTTTAACGTCCATTTCCAATCACCACATTCGTTACCGCTTCGTTTCACAACGCCGCGGGCGACTCACATCGCTAACCACTACAATGCAAAAAGCACTGCAATGGTTTCCATTTGGTAACTTGAGCCGAAATCACGGCCGTCCTATGACAAGTCATGACCAATCTCGCTCCAGACACAGCTACGCGCCCGATGCTTAATCGTGTGGGTGAGTTCTTCTGCGCGATCACGCCCGCGCGATTCCGGCGTGATATCCCGCTCGTGCCGGTGGTGCGCCTGGCCGGCGTTATCGGGGTTTCCACGCCGCTGAAGCCCGGTCTGATGCTGTCGAACGTGGCCAAATCGCTTGAGCGCGCCTTCGCCATGCCCAAGGCCAAGGCGGTCGCGCTGATCATCAATTCTCCGGGCGGGTCACCGGTGCAATCGCACCTGATCTTCCTGCGCATCCGTCAGCTCTCCGCCGAGCATCAAATCCCGGTGATTGCCTTCGTCGAGGACGTCGGCGCATCCGGCGGCTACATGATCGCCTGTGCGGCCGACGAGATCATTGCCGATCAATCCTCGATCGTCGGGTCGATCGGCGTGGTCGGCGGCTCGTTCGGTTTCGTCGGCCTTCTGGAAAAGCTGGGCGTCGAGCGGCGGCTCTACACCTCCGGCGAGAACAAGGCGATGCTCGATCCCTTCCTGCCGGTGAAGCAGGATGACGTCGACCGGCTCAAGGCGCTTCAGCGCGACATTCACGAGGACTTCATCACGCTGGTGAAGCAGCGCCGCGGCGACAAGCTCAGCCGCGAAAAAGACTTGTTCACTGGAGAATATTGGACCGGTCAGCGTTCACTCGAGTTCGGTCTGATCGACGCGATCGGCGACCTGCGCTCGACCTTGCGCGGCCGTTACGGCGACAAGGTGCGGACTCCGTTGATCGCGGCCGAGCGCGGATTTTTCGCACGGCGTGTTCCAGGATTGGGACAAAGGCTTGAAGCCTTCGGCCGCATTCCGGATTTCGCCGAGGAGATCGTGTCCGCGTTCGAAGCCCGCGCCATCTGGGCGCGCTACGGATTGTGAGGAAGAGGAGAGACCGCCATGGGGCCGTTCATCATCCCGCCGCTTGTGAAGCTTGCGTTAGGGGCCGCCGGTGCCGCCGCCGTGGTGCATTGGGTGGTGAAGGAAGTCCGGCGGATTAACGAGGAACTGGATTCTGCGCGCCGGGTGAGGGTGACCGAAAAGGTGCGGCGGGGCTCGATCCCGACCCTGCGGCGCGACCCCAACACGGGCGAATATCGCCCGATGTAGGCCGCGCAGGCCTTCGTCAGTCCTGGATCGGTTCGCTGCTGCCGCCGACCAGGGCCGCAAGGAACAGCGTCAGGAAGCCCGCCCCAATGAGTTCAACGATCAACATTTCAGTCTCCTAAAGTCTCTGTTCGCCCTGTTCAGTCTCTTTTCGTTCGTCGCCCGAACCCGCGGAAAGGTTCAAAGGTTCAGGCGACGCCGCGCACTTTTGTGCGGGGGCGTTCTACGCTTCCACCACTAACGAATGACCGCTGGCCGCCGGCCAACCTGTCCCGATGGTCAAGCAAGCGTTAGCGCTTGCTGTTTGACCGACCGGCCGCCGGGCTAACGGCTTGAGGGGCCGACGGTTCCTGGTCGTAAACGCCGAAACTCCTGGCGGCGGTTGCTTGACCCCCCCGGATGCCGCCGATAGAGCATGAGTCCCCTCGATTCAGCGAAAACCCGTCATGGCCGACACGTCCCCGAACCGGGATGCCCCCCACATGGAGCCGACGCGCTCTTTCCAGGGCCTGATCCTGGCGTTGCAGCGTTTCTGGGCGGACCGCGGCTGCGTGGTGCTGCAGCCCTATGACATGGAGGTCGGGGCGGGGACCTTTCACCCGGCGACGACCTTGCGCTCGCTCGGCCCGAAGCCGTGGAAGGCCGCCTATGTGCAGCCCTCGCGCCGGCCTAAGGACGGCCGCTATGGCGAGAACCCCAACCGGCTGCAGCATTATTACCAGTTCCAGGTGATCCTGAAGCCCTCGCCGCCGGACATCCAGGACCTCTATCTCCAGTCGCTCAAGGCGATCGGGATCGACACCGGCCTGCACGACGTCCGCTTCGTCGAGGACGATTGGGAGAGCCCGACGCTCGGCGCCTGGGGGCTTGGTTGGGAATGCTGGTGCGACGGTATGGAAGTGTCGCAATTCACTTACTTCCAGCAGGTCGCGGGCTTCGAATGCGCGCCGGTCTCGGGCGAACTTACCTACGGCCTGGAACGTCTGGCGATGTATGTGCAGGGCGTCGACCGCGTCTACGACCTCAACTTCAACGGCCGCGAGGGCGACGAGAAGGTCAGTTACGGCGACGTCTTCTTGCAGGCCGAGAAGGAATATTCGCGGCACAATTTCGAGCATGCCGACACCGACATGCTGTTCGCCCAGTTCAAGATGGCCGAGGCCGCCTGCGGCAAATATCTCGACGCCGGCTGGGACAAGACCTCGAATGCGCGCAAGCACCTGATGGCGCTGCCGGCCTACGACCAGTGCATCAAGGCGAGCCACGTCTTCAACCTGCTCGATGCGCGCGGCGTGATCTCGGTCACTGAGCGCCAGAGCTATATTTTGCGCGTGCGCGAATTGGCAAAGGCTTGCGGCGAGGCTTGGCTCGCCACCGAAGGGGGAAGTGGATCATGAGCGAACCAGCGATTGGTGGACGTGCGCCGATTCCGGTCGAGGTCGAGGCCGGCAAGGATTACTGGTGGTGCACCTGCGGGAAGTCGTCGAAGCAGCCGTTCTGCGACGGCTCGCATAAAGGTTCTGGGTTTTCGCCGCTGAAATATTCTGCGCCGGAATCGAAGAAGGCGTTCTTCTGCACCTGCAAGCGCACCGCGAACGCGCCGCTCTGCAACGGTGCGCATAAGGCCCTTCCACCAACCTGACAACGATGGTCACCCTCCATCGTTGGAGGGTGACCAATCCGTTGCGAAACCCAAGGTCGATTGCCCGCCGGCTCGCTACCGAAGCCGGGAGGGCGTAGCGTATCGATTGCTGCGATTCCTCAGCCCGGCCATTGGCCGGCAAGCGTGCAAATCAGGGGGCGGCACCAGCCATGACCTGGATCATCCTTGGCCTGCTCGTCGCGGCTTTGGTCTATGCCGTCATTCTCTATAACCGCCTGGTCACCACGCGTCAGATGGGCGAGGAGGCGTGGAGCGGCATCGACGTCCAGCTCAAGCGGCGTTCCGACCTCATTCCGAATCTCGTCGACAGCGTGAAGGGCTATGCCGCGCATGAGCGCGACGTGTTGCAGACCGTCGCCGCTATGCGCAGTGCGGCGTCCGCGCTGCCGGCAGATGATGTCGCCGGCCGTGCACGCGCTGAAGGCGCGCTGGCGCAGGCGCTCGGGCGGCTGATGGCGCTGGCGGAGGCCTATCCCGACCTCAAGGCGAGCGGCAATTTCCTCGCGTTGCAAAGCGAGTTGAGCATCGTCGAGAATGATCTGCAGATGGCGCGCCGCTATTACAACGGCGCCGCGCGCAACCTCAACGTCCTCATCCAGTCGGTCCCGAGCAATCTGATCGCGGGCGCGTTCGGCTTTCGCGAGCGGCCGTTCTTCGAGATCGCCGATGCGGGCGACCGTGCGGTGCCTCAGGTCTCGCTCTAGTCAGGCTGGTCCCTCATGCCGACACGATTGCGCTGTCTCAGCCTGATCCTGGTCTTGGCCGCGATGACGCTGGTCGCGGCGCCGGCCTCCGCGGCCGAAGTGATCCATCGTTTCGATACGGTCGTGCGTGTTGCCAGAGACGGAACGCTGACCGTCACCGAGACCATCCGCGTCCGCGCCGAGGGCCAGGAAATCAAGCGCGGTATCTTTCGCGATTTCCCGCTGACCTTCCGGGACAGCGGCGGAACGCTGCGCGATGTCACCTTCAAGCTGCTCGGGGTCACGCGCGACGGACGGCCCGAGCCGTATTTCACGCGCCAGCGCTCCGATGCGATCCGCATCTATGCCGGCGAAGCGCAGACGCTGCTGCGGGCCGGCGACTATACCTATGAGATCCGATACGAGACCGGACGGCAGATCCGCTGGTTCGACGGACAGCCGGAGCTCAATTGGAACGTCACCGGCAATTTCTGGCTGTTCCCGATCGCGCAAGCCAATGTCCGCGTCGAGTTCGACGCGTCCGTGCCGCCACTGCGATGGACTGCGTTTACCGGGCCGCTCGGCGCGCGCGGCATGGATTGGAGCGGCACGCCGGGCAATGGTGTCCTGAACGTCGCGACGACGCGACAACTCGGCCCGGGCGAGGGGCTGACCATCGTCGCGGCCTTGCCGCCCGGCGCGGTCGATGTGCCGAGCCAGGCGACCCTGTTCTGGTATGCGCTGATGGACTACCGGAACTGGATTGTCGGCATCCTCGGCTTCGTCCTCGTGTTCGGCTATTACGGCTGGGCCTGGAACGCGGTCGGACGTGATCCCAAAGGCGGAACGATCATCCCGCTGTTCAATCCGCCGGAAGGCGTCTCGCCGGCGCTCGCCAATTACATCCGCAACTGGGGCCTTTCGGATCAATGGCGCGCCTTCACCGCGGCGGCCCTGTCGCTCGCGGTGCGCGGGCTGATGGTGTTCGATCAGGGCGACGACACGTTGGTGCTGAAGACCAAGGGCAAGGCGCCGGACGGCGGAAGACGGACGTTGCCGCCCGGCGAGCGCAGCATCTTCGACTGGGTCGACGGCCGCGGCGGCACGGCGGTGATCAATCGCGACAACGGCACGGCCGTCGCCTCGCTCGCGACGAAATTTAAGAACGAGATCGAGGGAGAGAACAAGACCCGCTTTTTCCGGCGCAATCTCGGCTATTTCTTCGCCGGTCTGGCGCTGACCGTTCTCGTTTTCGTCGGCGTGCTGGTGTTCGGCGGCCTGCGCGAGGACGATCTCGGCCTCGCGATCGCGCTGCTGTTTGGTGGAATCTTCTTCGGCGTGTTCACGATTCCCATCGTGATGGCGGTGGCGGGCGGGGTCCGTTTCGGATCGCTGGTCCGCAAGGTGATCCTCGTCCTGATCCTCGGTTTCTTCCTGATCCAGGGTGGCGCGGTTCTGGTCAGCGTCATTTCCGAACAGGGCATCGACTGGGACGCGATCCGCAGCTTCCTGGTCGGGCATTCGTTTCCGTTCGCGCTGGTGCTCGGCTTCGGCGCGCTCAACGGCGTGTTCCTGTATCTCTTGCGCGCTCCGACCGACCTCGGCCGCAAGGTGACCGATCAGCTCGCCGGCCTGCAGCTCTATCTTGAGACCGCTGAAGCCGACCGTCTCAACATGCAGGCTCCGGAGATCACCGCCGAACGCTTCGAGGCGCTGCTGCCCTACGCGGTCGCGCTCGGTGTCGAGAAGCCGTGGTCGGAGGCCTTCACCGCCGCGCTGGCGCGCGCGCATCCCGGCGATGCCGAACCGATGTCGCATTATCACCCGGGCTGGGCCTCGGGCGGAGCGTGGTCGTCGCACTCCTTCGGCACCGCGATCGCCTCGACCGTGGCCGGTGTTGGGACGGCCTTCGCCAGCGCCATGCCGGTGTCCTCGTCGAGTTCGTCCGGCTTCTCATCCGGTGGCGGCGGCGGATCGGGCGGCGGGGGCGGAGGAGGCGGGGGCGGCGGCTGGTAAGGGTGACAGGCGGGGTCCACCTTGCTAGGCAGTCCGCGACCTTGCTCTTGCGAAACCATCCATGCCCGATCTTCTGCTTGAATTCTTCTCCGAGGAAATCCCCGCCCGCATGCAGGCGAAGGCGGCGGAGGACCTGCGCAAGCTGATCACCGACAAGCTGGTCGCCGCCGGCTTGGTCTATGAAGGCGCGCGCAGCCTGGTGACGCCGCGGCGGCTGGCGCTGGCGGTGCAAGGCATCCCGGCCAGGCAGCCCGACATCAAGGACGAGCGCAAGGGCCCGAAGGTCGGCGCGCCGGAACAGGCCATCGCCGGCTTCCTGCGCGCGGCCGGCCTCGCGTCGATCGACCAGGCCAAGGTGCAGGCGGACAAGAAGGGCGATTTCTACGTCGCGGTGATCGACAAGCCCGGCCGCGCCGCGATCGAGGTGATCGCCGAGATCGTGCCGGATGTGGCGAAGAATTTCCCGTGGCCGAAGGCGATGCGCTGGGGCGCGTCGTCGGCGACGCCGGGCAGCCTGTCATGGGTACGCCCGCTGCATTCCATCGTCGCGACCTTCGGACCGGAAACCGAGGATCCCGAGATCGTGCGCTTCGAGGTCGGCGGCATCGCCTCTGGCGACACCACGCGCGGTCATCGTTTCCTGTCGCCCGGCGCGATCAAAGTGCGCCGGTTGGAGGATTATCTCGACAAGCTTGAAAAGGCGAAGGTCGTCGCCGATCCGGCGCGCCGCGCCGACATCATACTAACCGAGGCGAAGACGCTCGCTTTCGCGCAGGGCTTCGAACTGGTCGAGGATGCCGGCCTGCTCGCCGAGGTCGCGGGCCTGGTCGAATGGCCGGTGGTGCTGATGGGCTCGTTCGACGAGTCGTTCCTGAAGATTCCCGGCGAGGTGATCCGCGCCACCATCCGCAACAACCAGAAATGCTTTGTGGTGAAGAAGCCCGACGCCTCGCTCGCGAACCGTTTCATCCTCACCGCGAATACCGAGGCGAGCGACAGCGGCGCCGCGATCGTCGCCGGCAACGAGCGCGTAATCCGCGCAAGGTTGTCGGATGCGAAGTTTTTTTATGAGACTGATCTCAAGATCAAGCTTGAAGATCGGTTGCCGAAATTCTCGCAGATCGTGTTTCATGAGAAGCTTGGCACCCAGGCACAACGCATCGAGCGTATCGAGCGCTTGGCCGCAGAACTCGCGCCGCTGGTCGGCGCCGATGTCGAGAAGACCAAGCGCGCGGCGCGTCTCGCCAAGACCGATCTGCTCACCGAGGTGGTGGGCGAATTCCCCGAAGTGCAAGGCTTGATGGGGAAGTATTACGCACTGGCGCAGGGCGAGAACGCCTCGGTCGCCGCTGCGATCGAGGAACACTACAAGCCGGTCGGCCCGAATGATGGTGTGCCGAGTGATCCGGTGTCGGTTGCGGTAGCACTAGCCGACAAGATCGACACGTTGGTCGGCTTTTGGGCGATCGATGAGAAGCCGACCGGCAGCAAAGACCCGTATGCACTGCGACGTGCGGCGTTGGGTGTCATCCGAATCTTGCTCGACAACAAGCTGCGACTGCGTTTGTCCAAACTCGTCGCCAAGCATTACGGTGTCATGGCCGGGCTTGTTCCGGCCATCCACGCCTTATCGTCGGCAAAGAAAGACGTGGATGCCCGCGACAAGCACGGGCATGACGGCGGAGTGTCGAGCGATCTCCTCGCATTCTTCGCAGACCGCCTCAAGGTCCAGCTCCGCGACCACGGTGCGCGGCACGATCTCGTCGATGCTGTATTCGCGCTTGAGGGCCAGGACGACCTGTTGCTGATCGTGCGCCGCGTCGAAGCTCTCGGAAAATTCCTCGAAACCGACGACGGCAAGAACCTGCTCGCCGGCGTGAAGCGCGCCTCGAATATCCTCGGCATCGAAGAGAAGAAAGACGGTCGCGCATTCGCCGGCGCGCCGGACGCGTCGCTTTATGCGCAAGACGAGGAGCGTGCGCTTGCGACGGCGGTTGCCACCGCGAAGGCCGAAGCCTCCGCCGCGGTTGCCAAGGAAGACTTCGCCGCGGCGATGAGCGCGATGGCCAAGCTACGCCCGCCGGTCGATGCATTCTTCGACAAGGTGAAGGTCAATGCCGACGACAAGGCCGTGCGTGAAAACCGTTTGAAGCTGCTCGCCGAAATTCGCGAGGCCACCCGCGCGGTGGCGGATTTCTCGCGTATCGAGGGCTAGCTCCTTCACGTCCCCCTCCAGGGGAGGTGAAGGAGGCGCATTGCGAATTGACACCGCCGCGTCGCCAGCCATAGGCTTTCGCATTCAATGGGGGCTCGACATGGAGCGTTACATCGCGAGCGCGGTCGTCGCTCTGGCGCTTTCCGTCTTTGTATCGTTCACAGCTTTCGCGGGTCCAGCGGAGGACTGCCGCCAGCAGCTCCGGGTGGGAGACGAAGAGCAGATCCTCAAGGCTTGCACCGCGGCGATCCGGCTCAATGGCAATGACGCCGAGGCCTATGCGCTACGCGGCAATGCTTATGCGCTGCGGCTGCGCTCGAAGAGCAGCGCCAAGGACCTTGATCTGGCCCTCGCGGACTTCGACAAGGCGATCGCGCTCAATGCGAAAATTCCGTCGTTTTACTACGGGCGCGCCGATGCCTATGCCAACCGTGCGTCGATCATGGGTGACGAACTCACGGCGGAGAAGAAGGGCTATTACGAGAAGGCGGTGGCCGCGCTCGATCAGGCGATCGGGCTGCAGCCGAGCTATGCGGCCGCCTACAAGCGGCGTGCATTGGTCAATGGCTATCTGAAGCGGCAGGACGCCATGATTGCGGACTACAAGAAAGTCCTTGAATACGACCCGAATGACTCAATCACGCAATCGATGCTGCGCGCCTACGGCGTGATAAAATGAGTCAGCCGATCGGCGCCCGTGGCGCTCATGCCAAAGGGACGGGCCAAACCAAGGTCAGAATTGCTTCAGATAGGCCCATAAGTCCGCAGCGTCTTTCTCGGTCCTGAGTCCGGAAAAGCCCTCCTTGCTTCCCGGAATTGCGGCCTGAGGATTTGCGGCATAGCGCTTGAACGTTGCCTCGCTCCAGACGATGCCCGCGTTTTTCATGGCGTCGCTGTAAGAGATGAATCCGGCGACGGTCCCCGCTCTTCGGCCCGACAGGCCGTTCAAGATCGGACCAACCAGATTGCGCGCATCCGGCCCAACGGCGTGGCAGGCCCTGCAGCCGCGCCAGAGGTCCGCGCCTGCCTGTGCATCTTGTGCGATCGACACATCGCCCGGACTCAGGAGCGCCAATGCCGCGAGATAGGCTGCAAGCTTCATCACGAGTCTCCAGGACCGCTCGTCGAGCGACACCCTCGCCGTAGCGAGAATGGTTTATGCCGCCGGCGCATTCATCGACAAGCAACGTCGGACCTGATCCTGACGTTGCAGCTTTCTTCCATCTCGACTTCGGTGGTACCGCGCCCCGATACGGTGAAATTTCGGATCGATCCATCACACCAGGAAATGCTGACGCGCCTGCATGAAGAGCAGGAATTTCCCAAGGTCGCGAGATTGGTGTCTTCATCCAGCCCCCACCAGCCGAAACATTTGCCGGGCGCTCTCTTGCCCCACGAACGTTCGAACAAGGCTTGTTGATCGGGCTCGATGGCCAATGTAGCGCAGGTCGACGCAACAATTGCGATTGCGGCCAACAGCGTCGGTATTGCGAATCTCGCGGTCATTGCGTGTCTCCTTCGGTGCCCACGGGCCGTCTCGCGTTGCTAACGTGGTGAGTCTGTAGCGCTTCGCTTTGTGCAAAATGGTTCGACCGCCATACAGGCGATGCCGATATTCGAGCATCCCTCGCGCGTGCACGAACGGCAGTTGTCTGTCCACGCAACGCATGTCGGCTCGCGGGCGCCATACGTGAATATGGTGGCGGGCGGCTCTCCAGCAGGGGTTTGCTGTTGTCCTTGAGCGGAAGGAGATTGGCGCGTCCTGAGGTCTATATCAGCGGCCCCAGCTTGGAAGGCGAATACAGCGAGGACGGCCGTTGCGACAACGGTGGACGCGGCGCGCCGTCGACGGGCTCTGATTGGCCTCTTCCTGGAATCGAGCGCCATTGGTTGCGTGTTGCGCTAGCTGCCGGCCGGCAACTGGCTCTGTGCGACACGGGTCTTTTTCCGCCGCGACAGCCAGCCGACGAGAAAGCCAACGATCGGACTCACGATCGCGAAAACGCCGCCGGCGACGCCGTAGACCGGCGCCATTTGGAAGTACCGGTCCGAGGGGTAGGTGAACGAAAGCTGGAAAATCAGCAGTGACAGGAAGCCGACCACAATCGCCAGCGCCACGAACGTGACGATGTGCCGAAGCGCGGACCCCGAATTGCGAACCGAGCGATAGGCGATGACCGCGGCGATCACGCCGAGCAAGAAGATGAAAAGCATGTGGCCCCCCCGAATGCTGCCCTCAGGCTATTGAACCGGACGAACTCAGACAAGTTGCGCGCGCCAACACGGAGAAATTTCAAGTGCGCTCTACGGCAGGCGGCACGATCTCGCCGTCACAACTTGCACGGGTGACGACTTCGTTTGCCGGCGCAGGCGATCTTCGGTGAAGCGCTGCAGGCGATGGTGCAACGGGAGCAGCACTTCACCCTCCCCCGGCAGGGGGAGGGCAAAGAAGAGCAGCACGCTGCGGCTGCGACTACTTCTTCCTTGTCATGAATGCCTGGAATGCCGCGCGGGCTTCGGGCGACGATAGTCGCTCACCGAACAGTTTCGCTTCCTCGTCGATGCGCGCAATGAGTTCATCGGGCGAACCGCGCATCAGCCGTCGCGCGATCGCGACGCCTTGCGGCGGCAGCGCGGCGATCGTCCGCGCGACCTTCATCGCGGCCGCGTCCAGTTCCTCCGGCGTCACCACCAGATTGACCAGGCCCTGTTCCTTCGCCTCTTGCGCACTGAGTGGCTGTCCCATCACCAGCAGCGAGAATGCGCGCTGATGCCCCAACATGCGTGGAGCAATCAAACTCGATGCGGCTTCGGGCAACACGCCGAGGCTGATGAACGGCGTGGTCAGGCGCGCATCATTCGCTGCGATCACCTGGTCGCAATGCAGCAACAGCGTGACGCCGACGCCGACCGCGACCCCTTGCACCGCCGCGACCAGCGGCTTCTTGTTGTTCGCGAGCGCGTAGAGGAATGGCATCGCCGGCCGCACCAGATTGCCGCCACTCATCGCGGCCTGCGCGAATTCGGCGATGTCGTTGCCGGCCGAAAACGCGCCCGGCACCCCGGCGATCACCATGCAATGGATCGTGTCGTTGGTGTTGGCGCCGTTGATCGCCTCCGCCATCGCCGTATACATCGCGCCGGTGAGCGCGTTCTTCTTGTCCGGACGATTCATGCGGATGACGCGCACAGCGCCGTCGTCTGTAACGGTGACGAGTTCGGTCATGTCAGGCGGCTCTTTCGGGTGATGC
Organism: Bradyrhizobiaceae bacterium; assembly: GCA_947481635.1. Taxonomy (GTDB): domain Bacteria; phylum Pseudomonadota; class Alphaproteobacteria; order Rhizobiales; family Xanthobacteraceae; genus CANKHJ01. Next base: position 2,144 of record CANKHJ010000040.1, on the reverse strand, counting down.
GGCGACGGCCTCGAAGCCCTCGGTGACGCTGCGGGCGAGGCCCGCCGCCTGGACCGCGTGATTTTCGGCAAAGAAGCGCGCCAGCGTGATGCGGTCGGCGGCGTTCTTGCCGTCATCGCCGCGCTTGGCTGCAAGCGCCTCCGCCGCGAGATAGCAGCCGCCGGCCGCGAGTCCGAACACGCGCAGATAAGGTGTTGCGCCCGCGAGCGCGTCGTCCGGCGCGGTGCCAATCTTGCCCTTCAGCCACGCGGTCGCCTCCGCCAGCGCATCGACCGCCTCGGTGAGGCGCTGCGCCGTCGCGCCGAAGGCGGGATCATTGGTCTCGCGCAGCTTGGCGATGGTGCCGCGCAGCTCGCCGATATAGCTGTCGACCGCCGCGCCGCCGGAGAGCGGCAGCTTGCGCATCACCAGATCGATCGCCTGGATGCCATTGGTGCCTTCGTAGATCGCGGCGATGCGCGCGTCGCGCAGATGCTGTGCCGCGCCGGTTTCCTCGATGAAGCCCATGCCGCCATGTACCTGGATGCCGAGCGAGGCGACCTCGATGCCGATGTCGGTGGAGAACGCCTTGGCCACCGGCGTGAGCAGCGAGGCGCGCTCATGCGCGGCGTTTCGCGCGGTCTCATCCTTGCCGTTGTCCGCGCGATCGGCCGCGACGGCCGTGGCGTAGCAGACGTCGCGCGCGGCCTGGGTCATGCTGCGCATCGTCAGCAGCATGCGCCGCACGTCGGGATGCGCGACGATCGGCGCCGAACCTTCGATGCCGGCGGCGCGGCCCTGCTTGCGGTCCTTGGCATAGGCGAGCGCCTGCTGGGTCGCGCGCTCGGCGATCGCGACACCCTGCAGCCCGACCGCGAGTCGCGCCTGATTCATCATCGTGAACATGCAGGCGAGGCCGCGGTTTTCTTCTCCGACCAGGAAGCCGGTCGCGCCGCCCTCGTCGCCATAGACCATGGTGCAGGTCGGGGAGGCATGGATGCCGAGCTTGTGTTCGATCGAATGCACATGCACGTCGTTGCGCTTTCCCGGCGTGCCGTCCGCGTTCAGCAGGAATTTCGGGACCAGGAAAAGCGAAATGCCGCGGTTGCCCGGCGGCGCGTCGGTCAGCCGCGCCAGCACGAAGTGGATGATGTTGTCGGTGAGGTCGTGCTCGCCATAAGTGATGAAGATCTTCTGCCCGGTGATGCGGTAGCTGCCGTCGGCCGCGCGCTCGGCGCGGGTGCGCAACGCGCCAACGTCGGAGCCGGCCTGCGGCTCGGTGAGCTGCATCGTGCCCATCCATTCGCCGGAGATCAGCTTGGCGAGATAGGCCTGCTTGAGCGCATCGCTGCCGTGGATCGCGAGCGCGTCATAGGCGCCCATGGTCAGGAACGGCCCCAGCCCGAACGCCATCGACGCCGAGTTCCACATCTCGATACAGGCGGCGTTGAGCGCCTGCGGCAGGCCCTGGCCGCCCCATTCGGCCGGCGCGGCGAGGCCGTTCCAGCCGGCGGCGGCCCAGTCGCGATAGGCCTCCTTCCAGCCGGGCGGCATGGTGATGGCGCCATCCTTGAGGGGAGTGCCGTGCTGGTCGCCAATCCGGTTGAGCGGCGCGATCACGTCGCCCGCGAAACGGCCCGCCTCGGCCAGAATCGCCGCGATATCGTCGAGCGCCAGGTCGCCACAGGCGCCGTCCGCCAGCGCCTGATCGAGGCCCGCCGCATGCCTGAGCGAGGATATGATGTCTTCGACGGGCGCCCGGTAGGTCATCTCACTCCCGCAGCCGATGGTGAATTGTGCAGCCGGATCAATCTAGACCGCGTGGCGGGCCGGTCAATCGAGGGCAGGAACCCCCGAACCGCTCCCGAACACGCTCCCCAACGGCTCGTCGCAACGGCGTTGATCAGGCGGCAATCCGCCATTATGGTCCCCCTGCCATTCCGCCCAGCGGGTGGTCCTCTCCTGCGCGTGACGATTGGGGCGTAGCCAAGTGGTAAGGCAGTGGATTTTGATTCCGCCATCCCCAGGTTCGAATCCTGGCGCCCCAGCCAATTATCAGATTTAGCCGAAATGGGGCTTGAACCCGTCGTCGCGCGCATCGCTATGGCGGTGGTTTCCGCCAACAAATCAAACGGTTGACGGAAGGTGGCAACGACCTCGCCATC
>CANKHJ010000039.1 GCA_947481635.1 Bradyrhizobiaceae bacterium | reverse complement strand
GCCGTTGCCGATCGCGTGATTTCCCCGCTGCATTCGGTACCGCCGGGATTGCCGGTGGCCATTTTTCATCAACCTGCTAGAGCATTTCCCGCGCCGATGGCGGCGGCGGGCGGAGATCGGCAAATGGCGGAGCGGGATGGCCTCACCTATGCGCGGGCTGGCGTCGATATCGATGCCGGCAACCGCATGGTGGACCTGATCAAGCCGTTCGTGCGCGCCACTGCTCGGCCGGGCAGCGACGCCGAGATCGGCGGCTTCGGCGGCCTGTTCGACCTCAAACGCGCCGGCTTCAAGGATCCCGTTCTGGTTGCCGGAACCGATGGCGTCGGCACCAAGCTCAAGATCGCGATCGAGACCGGGCGCCATACCACCATCGGCATCGACCTCGTCGCGATGTCGGTGAACGACCTCGTGGTGCAGGGCGCGGAGCCGCTTTTCTTCCTCGATTATTTCGCCTGCGGCAAGCTCGAGCCGGAGATTGGTGCGGCTGTCGTGTCGGGCATCGCCGAGGGATGCAAGCAGGCGGGCTGCGCGCTGATTGGCGGCGAGACCGCGGAAATGCCCGGCATGTACCAGGCCGGCGACTATGACCTCGCAGGCTTCGCGGTCGGCGCGGTGGAGCGCGACGGCGTGCTGCCGCGCGGGGTCGCGGCCGGGGACATCGTACTCGGCATCGCATCATCGGGCGTGCATTCGAACGGCTATTCGCTCGCCCGCAAGGTGGTGGAGCAGAGCGGGCTGTCGTGGGACGCGCCGGCGCCGTTCGACAAAAGCCGTACGCTCGGCGAAGCGCTGCTGACGCCGACGCACATCTACGTGCGCTCCTGTCTCGCCGCGATCCGCGAGACCGGCGCGGTGAAAGCGCTTGCGCATATCACTGGCGGCGGATTTCCCGATAACATCCCGCGCGTGCTGCCCGAAGGGCTCGGCGTTGCGCTCAATCTTTCGACCATTCCAGTACTTCCCGTGTTCCGCTGGATGGCCACCGAGGGCCGCATTGCCGAAGACGAAATGGCGCGCGCGTTCAATTGCGGGATCGGCATGATCGCGGTCGCCGCGCCCGCCGACGCGGAACGCGTGATGGCCGTGTTGCGCAACGCCGGCGAGCGCGTCACACCGATCGGCGCGATCGTGCCATTGCGGCCGGGTGCTGCCGCGGTCGCTTATTCCGGCGCGCTCGACCTGACCTGGTGACGGCGATGGCGAGGCGGCGTGTCGCCATCCTGATTTCCGGCCGCGGCTCGAACATGACCGCGCTGATCGAGGCGGCGCGCGATCCGGCTTATCCGGCCGAGATCGTGCTGGTCGCATCGAACCGCGCCGAAGCGCCGGGCCTCGATCGCGCGCGTAGTGAGGGCATCGCCACCGCGGTGGTCGAGCATTCTGCGTTCGGGAAAGATCGCGCGGCTTTCGAGAATGCGCTGCAATCCGTGCTTGAGACGCATCGCGTCGAGCTGATCTGTCTCGCGGGCTTCATGCGGCTGCTCACCACGGGTTTCGTGACGCGGTGGCAGAACCGGATGCTGAACATCCACCCTGCCCTGCTGCCGGCCTTCAAAGGATTGCACACGCATGAGCGCGCGCTCGCCGAAGGCGTGACGGAGCATGGCGCGACGGTGCATTTTGTGGTGCCGGACATGGATGCCGGCCCGATCGTGGCGCAAGGCGCCGTGCCGGTGATGGCAAATGACACCCCCGAGACGCTGGGTGCACGCGTGCTCGCGGTCGAGCACCGCATCTATCCGCAGGCACTGAAGCTGCTCGCCGAAGGCCGGCTGCATGTCGAGGGCGAAATTTGCCGCGTCGACGCGCCGGAAGCGCGAAAGCAAGAAGCGCGATAATCTGCGCTTAAAGCAAAATCCCCCGGCGGCGAGCCGGGGGCTACGGATTTCCGTAACGGCCTGAAGATCCCGGACTAGGAGACCTTGAGGTTTTCCGCCGAGGACTTGCCGCGATTGCTTACCAATTCGAACTCGACCGTCTGGCCTTCATTCAGCGTGCTCAAGCCAGCGCGCTCCACCGCGGAGATGTGGACGAACACGTCCTTGTCTCCGTTGGAAGGCTGGATGAAGCCGTAGCCCTTGGTCGGGTTGAACCACTTGACGGTGCCTTTTTGCATCGCCTGTCTCCTGCTCTCTCGAACTCAAAAATGCGGACCGCTTGCGCGCTCCACGACGTCAGCCGGGTTTTGGGATCGATGCAGATGCAGGCCGACGGCATGCAACGGCCCGACGGCCAAATCCGATTGGACGCGACGAAACACGATATCGCCGCCCCGTGCAAGCCCACCCGATAACGCAAGATTCGCAAACACGGTGAAGGGATTGCCTAATGCTCCTTCACCGCCGCGCTCGTCTTGGCGGTTTCGTGCGGGAATTCTTCCGGTCCCGGCGGGTCGATGATCAGCGACTTCTGGTGATGGGTGCGGCGCAGGTACCAGCCGAGTCCGACGACGAGTATTGCTCCGGCAACCGCCGACCAGAAATGCGCGGCTTCCAGCGTTGCGGGCGAAAACACGCCGATCAAGGCGCCATCCTTGGCCATGATGTCGCCGGCCACCCAGCCGAGCAGAGCCGCGCCGGCCCAGACCAGGATCGGGAAGCGATCAAGCACCGCCATCAACAAGGCGCTGCCCGCAACGATCAGCGGCACGCTGGTCGCGAGACCGAAGATGATCAGGATCGACTTGATCTCGGCCGCATGCGCCGGATCGACACGCATGCCGGCGGTCTCGGCGGCGGCTGCGATCGCGATCACGTTGTCGAGGCTCATCACGATGTCGGCGATCGCGACGATGCGCACCGCCTTCCAGAGATTGCTCGCCGCCTGGATCTTGCCTTCGCCGTCATTCTCTTCCGGCACCACCAGCTTGACCGCGACCCAGAGCAACAGCACGCCGCCGACCAGTTTCAGGAACGGCCAGCCCATCGCCTGCGCCACCACCAGGGTGAACAGGATGCGCAGCAGCACCGCGACGCCGGCGCCGAGCACCATGCCCCAGAAGCGCTCACGCGACGGCAGCATCCGGCAGGCCAGCGCGATCACGACCGCGTTGTCGCCGGACAGGATGATGTTGATGCCGATGATTTGTCCCGCAGCCACCCAGAATGCGGCAGACCACATGTCCGTCCAGAGCGCTTCCACCTGGTACCTCTTGTTCGCTTGCACCGGCCGCTGGCGCGGCTTCCCCGTCACGGCGGCCCAGCCGGCCGTGATTTCACCCTGGTATATCTGCGGTGGGCGGCGCCTTCAAGAATAAGCGGACGAGGCCGGGAATCGCGTTCCCGCGACTCCCGGTCGCAGCCTCAACCGACGATCTCGTTTCCGGCGAAAAACTGCGCGATTTCCTGCGCGGCGGTATCGGCGGCGTCGGAACCATGGACCGAATTCTCGCCGATCGAGCGGGCATGGACCTTGCGGATCGTGCCATCCGCGGCCTTGGCCGGGTCGGTCGCGCCCATCACGTCGCGATAACGCGCGATGGCGCCCTCGCCTTCGAGAACCTGCACCACCACCGGACCGGAGGTCATGAACGTGACCAGTTCCCCGAAGAACGGGCGCGCGCGGTGCACGCCATAGAAGGTCTCGGCCTGCTCCTTGGTGATCCGCACGCGCTTCTGCGCGATGATCCGCAGGCCCGCCTTCTCGATCAAGGCGTTGATGGCGCCGGTCAGGTTGCGCTCGGTCGCGTCGGGTTTGAGAATCGAAAAGGTGCGCTCGATCGCCATTTTAGCTCCAGCTTGTCTGAGAAATTGTCGCGGCGGCTTATAGCGGCGCCCCCTCCGCGCGGCAACCGGCGGACGGTCGAAGAATTACGGTCGGAGATTTTTCACTCGCGCGCGTGAACCTGAATCCAGGCCGCCGCGACTGATGGATATCCGGATGTGAAAGGCACATCCCCGACCAAGGAGAGAGCCATGTTTCGCAAGACCATCCTCGCTTTGACCGCTGTGGCCGCCCTGGCCGCCACCTCGCTCGCCCCCACCACTGCCTCCGCCAAGAGCTGGAAGGTCGGTTTCGGAGGCTTCCACGGCCATCACCACCACTTCAACCGCGGTTACTGGGGTCCGAGTTTCGTCGCAGCCCCCGCGTATTTCGGCGGTTGCTACACCGTCAAGCGCTGGGTCGATACCCCCTGGGGTCCGAAGCTCCGCCGCATCCCGGTCTGCGGCTGAACCTGACCCGCCACACGGACGAAGCCCCGGCTCGCGAGAGACCGGGGCTTTGCCGTGCCTGCCAGGGCCTAATGGCCGATCCGAAGACGCGGCCGAGCGATTTTTTTTGCATTGCGCAATGAGCCCAGCTTCGCCACAAGCGCGGTCATGCTTGTTCTTGATGATATTTCGCTGCGCATCGCCGGACGGCTGCTGCTCGACAATGCTTCCGCGCGCATTCCCACCGGCGCGCGGGTCGGGCTGGTCGGCCGCAACGGCACCGGCAAGACCACCCTGTTCAACGCAATTGCCGGCGACCTTGCGCTCGAGCATGGCAATATCTCGCTGCCCTCCCGGGCCCGGATGGGCCGTCTCGCCCAGGAAGCGCCCGATGGGCCCGAAAGCCTGATCGAGATCGTACTCAAGGCGCATCTCGAGCGCGCCAGCCTGCTGGAGGAAGCGGAAACCGCCACCGACCCGCACCGCATTGCCGAGATTCAGACCCGCCTGGTCGACATCGACGCGCATTCGGCCCCGGCGCGGGCGGCGTCGATCCTCACCGGCCTTGGCTTCTCGAATGAAGCGCAGGCGCGGCCGGTCTCGTCATTCTCTGGCGGCTGGCGCATGCGCGTCGCGCTGGCCGCGACGCTGTTCGCCGAGCCGGACCTGTTGCTGCTCGACGAGCCGACCAATTATCTCGATCTCGAAGGCACGCTGTGGCTTGAGAGCCATCTCGCCAAATATCCGCATACCGTCCTGGTGATCAGCCACGATCGCGACCTGCTCGACAATGCCGTGGAGTGGATCCTGCATCTGGAGGCGAAGAAGCTCACGCTCTATCGCGGCAATTATTCGACCTTCGCCAAGACCCATGCGCAGCGCCAGATCCTCGACGCCAAGATGGTCAAGGAGCAGGAGGCGCATCGCAAGCGCCTCACCGCCTTCGTCGAACGCTTCCGCGCCAAGGCCACCAAGGCGCGCCAGGCGCAGTCGCGCATGAAGATGCTGGCGAAGCTTGAGCCGATCAACGCAGTGTTGGTCAACGAAGTCCGTCCGATTGAAATTCCGGCGCCGTCACGGCCATTGTCGCCGCCGATCATCGCACTCGACGACGTATCGGTCGGCTATACGCCCGGCCAGCCGGTGCTGCGCCGCCTCGACCTGCGCATCGACAATGATGACCGCATCGCGCTGCTCGGCTCCAACGGCAACGGCAAGTCGACGCTGGTGAAGCTGCTCGCCGGCCGGCTCGCGCCGGAGACGGGCCGGATCACGCGCGCCGACCGCATGGAGGTCGCCTATTTCGCGCAGCATCAGCTCGACGAACTCAATCCGGAAGAAAGCGTCTATTGGCACGTGCGCCGCCTGATGCCCGACCAGCCGGAGCCGAAGGTGCGCGCCCGCGCCGGCGCCATCGGCTTCTCGTCGCAAGCCGCTGACACGCCGGTGAAGAAGCTGTCCGGCGGCGAGAAGGCGCGGCTGATGCTCGGCCTCGCCACGTTCCGCGGTCCGCATCTGGTGATCCTCGACGAGCCCACCAACCATCTCGACATCGACAGCCGTGCCGCACTGATCGAGGCGATCAATGATTATCCCGGCGCGGTCATCCTGGTGTCGCATGACCGCTACCTGCTTGAGGCCTGTGCCGACCGGCTGTGGCTGGTCTCCAACGGCGGCGTCGCGCCCTATGACGGCGACCTGAACGACTATCGCCGCAGCATCCTCGGCGAGAACGGCATGAGCCGCGCTGAGCGCGCCGAACGCAAGGAGGCCGCGAAGCTCGACCGCGATCAGAACCGCCGTTCGTCGGCGGAACGGCGCGCGGAACTCGCGCCATTGCGCAAGCGCATCACACAATCCGAGTCGCTGATTGCCAAATTGAATGACGAGATCACGCGCCTCGACGCGACGCTGGCCGAGCCCGGCCTGTTCGCGCGCGATGCGGCAAAGGCAGCCTCACTCGGCAAGGCGCGCGCCGACGCCGCACGGCAACTCAAGAATGCGGAAGAGGATTGGCTCGCCGCCAGCGCCGCGCTGGAGCAGGCATCAGTCTAGAGCGCGATCCGTTTGTGTTGAATCACCGTCGCGCTCTAGTTTTTATTTGAGCATGATCTCTTCGGAAAACCGGTGTCCACTTTGCCGGATCATACTCTAAGCGCGTTTTTTCTGCGCCGCCTTGGCTTTGGGCGCGGCCTTCGGCTTGGGCGGCTCGGCGACGCGTTCGATCGTCACCAGACGGCCCTCGGCGAAACGATAAATGCCGGGCCACGGGCCGCGCATATACGTGAGTGTGACCGCGCGCTCATTGCGCTCATTGGCGCCGATATCGACCTTGTCCATCGCGCCGGCACGGGTGACCACTTCACATTCTGTCATCTGCAACGCGACGCCGCCGCGTGTGGTGGGGCCGGCATCGGACGGCGCAGCGGCAGCGGGCGCGGTGTTATCCGCCTGAGCCGATGCGCTCGCGATCGCTTGCGGCAGCGTGCATTGGCCGTCCGCGGTCACCAGGTCCTCGGCGGTCACCGGGCGCAAGGCGTCGCCGCCGGCGCCGCGATATGACAGCGAATCCGCGCCGAACGGATTGTCTAATTTGGGGACCAGATTGATCTGGTTCCATTGGATATCGGTCGAGCACGCGCCAAGGCCGGCCGCGAGCGCGGCGCCAAGGCAGAAGCGCGTGATGAATCGTCCCGGCATCGGCTTTCCCCTACGCAGAACCGTCGTGAATCCCCAGCATGACGAGGATTTGCAGCAATTTTGTGCCATCGGCGTCGCGCGATCAACCAATGCGAGCGGCCGCGGGTCAAGTCTCGCGCAATATGGTTAAAGATCGTTAAGCCTTTTTGACCCAGCGGCCCTGCTCGTCGGACTGCCAATAGGTCACGGCGAAGCCCTTCGCCTTGGCGTCGGTCCAGCGCAGGCGCGCCTCGGCCAGCGCGTCCGGGTCCTCGCCGTCGAACATCAGCACGATCCGCTCATAGGCGGCTGCATCCGGTGGCATTGGCGAGCCTTCGACCAGGAAGCGGACATTGGCATCATTTGGATTATCGCTGTTGACAGTCAGCAGCACCGGCTGCTCGCGCGCGTCGCCTTCACGATGCGTGCCATGCGGCATGAAGCCATCGTCGCGATAGGTCCACAAATAGGAATCGAGCGCGTCGACCCGTTCCTCTGACGCCGCCTGCACCACCACACGCCAGCCGCGCTCAAGCGACTTTTCGAGCAAGGTCGGAAGTACCCGCTCAAGCGGCTGGCGTTGCAGATGGTAGAACAGGATTTCGGTCACGTGATCCCAGTCGCGCGCTAGCCCTCGTAATTCTCCGCCACCAGCCGGTCGAGCAGCCGTACGCCGAAGCCCGAACCCCAGCTCTTGTTGATGTCGCTCGACGGCGAAGCCATGCCGGTGCCGGCGATATCGAGATGCGCCCACGGCGTCTTGTCGGCGACGAAGCGCTGCAGGAATTGCGCGGCGGTAATCGATCCGCCGTCGCGGCCGCCGGTGTTCTTCACGTCGGCGAAACGCGAGTCGATCTTTTTGTCGTATTCAGGCCCGAGCGGCATGCGCCACAGCCGCTCGTTGGTGTCCAAGCCGGCCTTGAGCAGGCGTTCCGACAGCGTGTCGTCGTTGGAGAACAACCCGGCATGTTCATGCCCCAGCGCGACGATGATCGCGCCGGTCAAGGTCGCGAGATCGACCATGAATTTCGGCTTATATTTTTTCGCCACGTACCAGAGCACGTCGGCGAGCACCAGCCGCCCTTCCGCGTCGGTGTTGATGATCTCGATGGTCTGGCCGGACATCGAGGTCACGATGTCGCCCGGACGCTGCGCATTGCCATCGGGCATGTTCTCGACGATTCCGATCGCGCCGACCGCATTGACCTTGGCCTTGCGCGCCGCGAGCGTGTGCAGCAAACCCGTGACGCAGGCGGCGCCGGCCATGTCGCCCTTCATGTCCTCCATGCCTTGCGCCGGCTTGATCGAAATGCCGCCGGTATCAAAGCAGACGCCCTTGCCGAGGAACGCCACTGGCGCATCGCCGCGTTTGCCGCCGTTCCAGCGCATCACCACCATGCGGCTGTCCTGCCGAGATCCCTGCCCGACGCCGAGCAAGGCGCCCATGCCAAGCTTCTGCATCTGCTTGACGTCGAGCACGTCGACGCTGACGCCGACTTTCTTGAGCGCGAGACAACGGCGCGCGAACTCCACCGGGAACAGCACGTTCGGCGGCTCGTTCACCAGATCGCGCGCGATGATCACGCCGTCCGCGATCGCGTCGCGCCCGCGCAACGCCTTGTTCACCGCCGCGACGTCGCCGACAGCAAGCGTCACGGTCCGGTCCGATGGCGCTTCTTCGCCTTCCTTGCGCTTGGTCTTGTAGCGATCGAACGAATAGGCCCGCAGCCGTGCGCCCAGTACGACATCGGCCGCGGCGTCCGGCTTGATCGCGCCATTCGGCAGTTCGGCGATAAAGGTGGCCTCGCGCGCGGATGGCGGCAGCTTGCCGAGCGCGATAGCGCCCAGCTTGACGAAATCCTGCGGCTTGAGGTCGGCCGCCTTACCGGTCCCGATCACGATGAGCCGCGACGCCGCGAGGCCCGCCGGCGCGACGATATCGAGGCATGATCCGTTCTTGCCCTTGAACCGTTCGGCCGCCGCGGCCCGCGTCACCAGATCGCCCGCGTCGGCGAGCGCACGGCGCGCCGCGGCGCCCAGTTTCAACGCGTCGTCGCAGAATACCACCAGCACGCCTTTGGGCGGCTGCGACAAGGGAGCAATTTTGAGCTTCAAAGCGCCAGCCATGCGGGATCGTCCTTATCGTGCGGGGTCGAAGCGAGGTTGGGCCGTTATGACGCGGCTTCCGCCACCTGCAAAGCCCCAGATGGCGCAGAACCGGGACCCGCAGCCACGTTACGCTTGCAGACTCAAGGCATTTAACCCTTTGTTCACCATAGTCACTTCTGGCCTGCCTTGGGGAGGCCATTTTGTTGACGGATCAAGGGGATCGTCGTGGGAACGGCGTGCACCGGGGGCGGCTTCGGCCGACGGGGCGCCGTAATGGGGACGACGCGGCGTATGGGTTCGATCAGGCGTATTATTTCCAGCACCGCGTCCGGTGCTTTTGTGCTCGTGCTGTTGGGCCTGATCGGTACGATCTGGTTCGCGCCGGCGCATGACCTCGACGGCGCAACAGGCCTCGGCCGTCATCTCCAACGAATCGAGCTCCGCAATGCGGCCCCTTTCGATGGCTATTCGGCGCCTTCCGAGACCGATTCAGCTCCCATTCCAGTACCGCCGCACGCTACTCCGGTGTATTTGCCCAGTACTCAGCTTAACAATGGGCAGATCAACTACAGCTTAGCTGCTTCCGGAACTGTGCCGTTCCGGCAAACTCAATCGTATATTACGACCGTGGAAGATATAAAAGACGGCACCTCAGGCGATCGAGGAGCCGACTACAAGGCTGTTGGCTATTTGTTCCTACTGACAACCTTGATTTTTCTTGCGTCATCATTCGATCTACGCTCGCAGCCGTTCAGCCGTGCGCAGAAGCTGGTTTTAAGTGGCATCGCAGCAAGCTTTCTGCTCTACCTATTGGGGATAGTCACCGAGGGTTTGAGCAAGGCTGAGCTGATGTATCCAGCGACAGCAGCGTGTTTGCCTGTCCTCGTCGGGGGGTTCACGGGCCTGATTACTTTGCTCCAGCGGGAGGACGGATGATCGCGCGCAAAATCAGCGCACATCCGGTGGGTCTGCGTCGCTGCATCCGCAGCCGCGTTTTGCTGGCGCTCGTCGCCGGCCTGATCGCGTTCGTCTCGCTTCCCGATGTCCGATCCGCGCAAGCCCAGATCCTCGCTTTCCCGGGACGTCCAGCACCGATCAAGGGGCCGGATCGCAGCGGCGACCCGCAGATGCTCGTACGCGCGGACCGGCTCGACTACGACTACACCAATCACCGCGTCTCCGCTGTCGGCAATGTCCAGATCTATCATCAGGGCGCGACCATCGAAGCCGACAAGGTCATCTACGATCAGAAGAACAAGCGGATGCATGGCGAGGGCAACGTCCGCCTCACCGAGCCCGACGGCAAGATCACCTATGGCGAGATCCTTGATTTCGGCGAGGACTTCCGCGACGGCTTCGTCGACTCGCTGCGCGTCGAGACCCCCGAGCAGACGCGGATCGCCGCGACCCGCGCGGACCGCACCGGCGGCAATTTCACGGTGTTCCAGAGCGGCGTCTATACCGCGTGCGAGCCCTGCAAGGACGACCCCAAGAAGCCGCCATTATGGCAGGTGAAGGCGGCACGCATCGTCCACGACCAGGGCGAGAAGATGATCTATTTCGAGAATGCGCGTCTCGAATTCTTCGGCATGCCGCTGGCCTATATGCCGTATTTCTCGACTCCGGACCCGACGGTCAAGCGCAAGACCGGCGTGCTCATGCCTTCATTCTCGTCGAGCTCGAAATACGGCACCTCGGTCGAAGTCCCTTATTTCTGGGCGCTCGCACCTGACCGTGACCTCACGCTGTCGCCGATGGTCACCTCGCGCCAAGGCGTGTTGATGAAGAGCGAATGGCGCCAGCGGCTGATGACCGGTTCCTATTCAATCCGCGCCGCCGGCATCTTCCAGCGCGACAAGGACTTCTTCCTGCGCACCGATGGCGGACCGCCGACGCCGGGCTATGCCGACGCACGCGGCAGCCTCGAGACTTCGGGCCAGTTCGCGCTCACCGACAAATGGTCCTGGGGCTGGAACGGCACGCTGCTGTCAGACCGAACGTTCTTTCAGGACTATGGCCTGCTGACTTACGCGCTCAACACCGACCTGATTTTCCGGGTCCAGACCGAGGCGGTATCACAGCTCTACTTCGTCGGCCGCGGCGATCGCAGCTATTTCGACGCGCGCGCGCTCCACTATTACGGTTTCTCCGAAGCCGATGTTCAAGGCCAGATTCCAACCGTCCATCCGGTGATCGACCACAAGTATACGTTCGAGGATCCGGTATTAGGCGGCGAGCTTGGCTTCAACAGCAACCTCACCAGCCTGTCGCGCGCTCAGGCCGATTTCAATCCGGTTTCTGCGTCCGCCCTGCTCACCGGTGCCTGCACCCCGACCGCCAACCCCGCGCTCAAGACGCCAACCAATTGCCTGCTGCGTGGCGTGCCCGGGACCTACACGCGCTTCTCCTCCGAATTGCATTGGCGGCGCACGGTCATCGACTCCTATGGCCAGGTCTTCACGCCATTCGCCATGCTGCGCGGCGATGCCGCCGCGATGCGCATCACCCCCGAGTTCGGTGTACCGAACTATCTCACCCCGGGTGACAGCACCGCAGCACGCGTGATGCCGACCGTCGGCCTGGAATACCGCTACCCGTTCGTCGGGGTTCAATCATGGGGCACGCAGACGATCGAGCCGATCGCGCAGGTCATCATCCGGCCGAACGAAACCGGCACCGGCAATTTCCCGAACGAAGACGCACAGAGCTTCGTATTCGACGACAGCAACCTGTTCCGGGTCGACAAGTATTCCGGATGGGATCGGGCCGAGGGCGGCGGCCGCGCGAATGTCGGGCTGCAATACCGCGCTCAGTTCAACCGCGCCGGTTCGCTCAACTTCCTGGTAGGACAATCCTACCAGCTGTTCGGCCAGAACTCGTATGAAGTCGGCGGTGTCAGCAATACCGGCGTCGGCAGCGGGCTGGATAAAACCCGGTCCGACTACGTCGCGGGCGTCGGCTATCAGCCCAATAGTCGGCTCGCCTTCTCGTCGCGGTTCCGGTTCAACGAGCGCGACTACACGATGCGCCGCTTCGAGTTCGAGACCTCGGCGAATTTCGGCCGCTGGAATACCAGCCTGCTCTACGGCAATTATGATGCGGAGCCGGCGCTTGGCTATCTGACACGGCGCCAGGGCCTGCTTGGCGTCGGCACGTTGAAGCTCACTGCCAACTGGGCCGTTTCGGGCGGTTTACGCTATGATCTCGAGGCATCGCGCGTCAATCAAACGCAGATTGGCGTCGGTTATATCGACGACTGCCTCATCTTGGCCCTGAATTACATTACTGACTATTCCTACAGTGGGAATTCGACCACGGATCAGCGGGTCATGCTGCAGATCGGGTTCAGGACGCTGGGCGATGCTTCGGTAAGCCAGAACCTCAGTGGGACCGGCTCACTGCCCTAGTCTAGGAGCGTCCGGAACACGGCGTCGCTCCGCCGACGAGTGCAACGGACGTAACCATGATTGAGTTGACGATGTCACAGACCTCATTGCTGCGCCGGCTTGCTACCGCGCTCGTGTTTGGTATCGGCATCCTCGTCACGACCGCCGCGCAGGCACAGGTGGTCGCCGTGGTCTATGGCGAGCCGATCACCGCACGCGATGTCGAGCACCGCGCCAAGCTTGAGCAGCTCTCGGGGAAGCCGTTGGGACGCAAGGAAGTCCTCGATGCTCTGATTGACGACAAGCTGAAGATCCGCGAGGCCAAACGCTTCACCATCACCGTGTCGGACAATGAGGTCGAGGAAGCCTTCTCGAGCATGGCCGGACGCATGCGCATGAAGCCGGCTCAGCTCGAAGAGCAGATGAACAGGTCCGGGACCAGCGCCGTGACCGTCAAGAACCGGCTGCGCGCCGAGATGGCGTGGCAGCGGATCGTGCGCGGCCGCTTTGCCTCGACGCTGACGGTCAGCGAGCAGGATATCCTGAGCGCGCTCGGCTCCAAGAATACCGGCGACGCGCAGGTCTACGAATATACGCTGCACCCGATCCTGTTCGTGGTGCCCGAGGGCGCTGGCGAATCCGCGTTCGAGGGCCGCAAGCGTGAGGCCGAGGCGCTGCGCGGCCGCTTCCAGGGCTGCGAGGCGGGCTTGCGCCTCTCGCGCGCGCTGCGCGACGTTGCGGTGCGCGCAAAGGTCATCCGCGCGTCGGCCGATCTCCCGCCGCCGATTCGAACCGCGCTGGAGGGCATGGAGATTGGACGCCTGACGCCGCCCGAGATCACCAAGCATGGTGTCGAGCTGTTCGCTCTCTGCGAAAAGGTGCAGACCCGTGCGGACTCGCCGCAAAAGAAAGAGGCGCGTGACAAGGTCTTCGCCGAACGCTTTGAAGAACAGGCGAAGCGCTATCTCGTCGAAATTCGCCGCAACGCTCTGGTCGAGTACAAATAGGCAGCGCAAATGTCAGCACCGCTGGCGCTGACGCTCGGCGAACCTGCCGGCATCGGGCCCGATATCGCATTGGCGGCATGGGCGCGCCGCGCGGAGCTCGCGCTGCCGCCATTCTATCTGCTGGCCGATCCCGCCTTCATCGCGCGGCGCGCGACGCTGCTCAAGCTCGACATTCCGCTCGCGGCAGTCACGCCGAAACAAGCGGCGGAGGCCTTTGCGACCGCGCTGCCGATTGTCGACATCGGTCTGCGCGTCACGGCGCAGCCTGGACACCCCGACGATTCCAGCGCACCGGCCGCGATCGCCGCGATCGACCGCGCGGTCGCCGACGTGCGCGCCGGGCATGCCGCCGCGGTCGTGACAAACCCGATCGCCAAGAGTGTGCTCTATCGCTCCGGCTTCGCAGAGCCTGGCCATACCGAATATCTCGCCAAGCTCGCCGCCGAGAATGGCGTGGCGCCGCATCCGGTGATGATGCTGTGGTCGCCCGAACTCGCCGTCGTGCCGGTGACCATTCATCTACCGTTGCGGCAGGTGTTCGACGCACTCACCACCGACCTGATCGTGCAGACCGGCCGGATTGTCGCGCAGGACCTGCGGCAGCGTTTCGGCATCGCCGCGCCGCGTCTCGCCATTGCCGGTCTCAACCCCCATGCCGGCGAACAGGGCACGCTCGGCGACGAGGATGCCGCGATCGTGCAGCCGGCGGTGGCGCGTCTGTTCGCTGAAGGCATCGACGCGCGCGGGCCATTGCCGGCCGACACCATGTTCCACGAGCGCGCACGCAAGGGCTACGACGCCGCGCTCTGCATGTATCACGACCAGGCGCTGATCCCGATCAAGACCATCGCCTTCGATCATGGTGTCAACGTCACGCTCGGTCTGCCATTCGTGCGCACCTCGCCCGACCACGGCACCGCATTCGACATTGCCGGCATGGGCAGCGCCAATCCGGGAAGCCTGGTCGCGGCGCTGAAACTCGCCGCGCGCCTCACCGCCAAATCCGCGTGAGCGCGATCGACGACCTGCCGCCGCTGCGCGACGTGATTGCGCGTCACGATCTGCGCGCCAAGAAATCGCTGGGGCAGAATTTTCTACTCGATCTCAATCTCACCGGCCGGATCGCGCGCGCCGCCGGCCCCCTCGCCGGCATGACCGTGGTCGAGGTCGGCCCCGGTCCCGGCGGCCTGACACGTGCATTGCTGACCGAAGGCGCCGCGCGCGTGATCGCCATCGAGCGCGACGAGCGCGCCGTCGGCGCACTGCAGGAGATCGCCGCGCATTATCCCGGCCGGCTCGACATCGTGAACGACGACGCGCTGACCTTCGATCCGCAGCCGCTGCTGAACGGTCCGGCGCGCATTGTCGCGAACCTCCCCTATAACATTGCAACTACGCTGCTGGTCGGATGGCTGACCACGAAGGCTTGGCCGCCATGGTACGAGATGCTGGTGCTGATGTTCCAACGCGAGGTCGCCGAGCGGATCGTCGCCGCGCCGGGATCCAAGGTCTATGGCCGGCTCTCGGTGCTGGCCAACTGGCGCTGCGAGACCAAGATCCTGTTCGACGTCGCACCATCCGCCTTCGTACCCGCGCCGAAGGTCACATCCTCGGTCATCCGCCTGATTCCTCGCGCACACCCTCTATCGGCCAATCCCGACACGATCGGCCGTGTCACCGCGGCGGCTTTCGGCCAGCGTCGCAAGATGTTGCGCCAAAGCCTCCGCTCACTCGGCGGCGACCCCGCGCCGCTGCTCGAAGCCGCCGGTATCCAGCCTACCGCACGCGCCGAGGAGATTCCGGTCGCAGGCTTCGTCGCGCTGGCTCAAGCCCTCGATTTGCAGCGCACCACGCATTAGATAGTCAGCGACAGTCGGACGGTCATCGAGGCCACCATGGAAAAGAGCATCACTCGCGTTCACGGCGTGATCCCGCGCGGCCCGTCGGAGCAGGTGCATGACAAGCAGATCATTTTCCCGCCGGACGATTATCAGAACACCACGCCGTTCCTGATGTTGTCCGAGGACTGGTTCGGCGCGCCGCGCGGCTTCGAGACCCACCCGCATCGCGGCATGCAGACCGTCACCTTCGTGGTCGATGGCGCGCTCGAACATCGCGACCATACCGGCGGCCATGGCGTGCTGCGCGAGGGCGACGTGCAATGGATGACGGCCGGCCGCGGCGTGATGCATTCGGAGATGCCGCATGCCGACGAGATCGCGCACACGCTGCAGCTCTGGCTCAACCTTCCGGCCAAAATGAAGATGATGCCGGCGCGCTACCTCAACCAGTCGCGCGACGAGGTTCCGGCGCAGACCGGCGTCGGCACGAAGGTACTCGTCTATGCCGGCCGCGCCGGTGAAGAGGTCATGCCACATGGCAGCGACTGGCCGATGATGATGCTCGATATCCGCGCCGAGGCGGGACGAACCCTGAACACCGAAGTGCCGGCCAATTATCGCGGCTTCCTCTACGTGATGCAGGGCAGCGCCAGGCTTGGCGTCAATGCCGCCGCGGTCAGCGCTCCCGCGGTCGCCTGGTTCGATCCTTCATCCGGCAGCGGCACCGACAACCTGACCATCGCCGCGGACGAGCCGTTCCGCGCGGTGCTCTGTGCCGGACCGCCGATCGATGAACCGGTCGCGTTCGGCGGCCCGTTCGTGATGAACACGCAGGATGAAATCCGCCAGGCTTTCGTGGATTACCGCAGCGGAAAATTTCTCGGCTGACGATCAGGTCGCCAAGTCGCCGAGCTCTTTGTCGAGCCGTGCGACCGTCGTGTCGAGATCGAGCTGGCGCGCGCGGCGCATGCGCTCCGCAGCCAGGATGTGCCCGATCGCGATGAAGGTCCGGTTCAGGTCCTCATTGATCAGCACGTAATCGTAGCGATGCCATTGCGCGATCTCGGTGCGCGCATTGCTCAGCCGCCGCGCGATCACAGCCGGCGCGTCTTCCGCACGGCGTTCCAGGCGGTTTTTCAATTCAACCGCCGACGGCGGAAGGATGAAAACTCCAACGACGTCGGTGGGCATCTTTTCGTAAAGCTGGATCGTGCCCTGATAGTCGATATCGAACAGCACATCGCGTCCGGCGGACAGAGCCTTGTCGACGGGTTCACGCGGCGTGCCGTAGAAGTTTCCGTGGACCTCGGCGGACTCGAGCAGGTCGTCGGCCTGGCGCATGCGCTCGAAATCGCGCTTGCTGATAAATTTGTAATGGACACCCTCGGCCTCGCTCGGACGGCGCTCGCGCGTCGTCACCGAGATCGACAATTCGATGCCCTTGTCGTTCTCGATCAGCGCACGTGACAGCGTCGACTTGCCCGCGCCGGAGGGCGAGGACAGAACGAACATGAGGCCGCGGCGGCGGGTCCCGGCCTCCGATTGCGTCCCTTCAGCCATCATCACTCCAGGTTCTGCACCTGCTCGCGGAACTGCTCGACCACCGTCTTCAGTTCCAGACCGATATTGGTCAATTCGATATCATTCGACTTCGCGCATAGCGTATTCGACTCGCGATTCAGCTCCTGCGACAGGAAATCGAGCCGGCGCCCCACCGCACCGCCCGCGCCGATCATCTGGCGCGCCTGCGACACATGGGCATTCAGCCGGTCCAGTTCCTCGCGGATATCGGCTTTGCTGGCCATCAGGATCGCCTCCTGATGCAAGCGGTCCGGATCGAGACGCTCCGACGCGGCGACCAGTGTCGCGATCTGTTCGATGAGCCGGGCCTTAATCGCCTCCGCCTTGCGTCCCGGCGCATCATTGGCGCGCGCGGCCAGAGTCGCGATCTCGCCGAGCCGTTCGTTCAGCACCCGGCCCAGCGCCGCGCCCTCGTGCCGGCGCATCTCACCCAACGCTATGACGGCGTCGCCGAAGCCGAGCACCACCGCGGCTTCGGCAGCGCGCCGTTCGTCCTCAGTCTCGTCCTGGTCGATCACGTCGATCACGCCCTTGAGGGCGAGAATGCCGTCGAGCCGCGGCGCCGTGGCTTCGATCCGGCCGGTCAGGCGATGGATGCTCTCCAACACCGCGTTAAGCACCGCCTCGTTGATGCGCACCGTCGGGGCCACGCCTTGGCGCTCGACCGTCAGCGTCGCGTTGAGATTGCCGCGTGAGAACGCCTCGGCGGCGCGCGCACGCAGCGGCGCATCGATCGCGTCCCAGCCGGATGGCAGTCGCACCCGCAGGTCGAGCCCCTTGGCGTTGACCGAACGCAGTTCCCAACTCCAGGCATAGGGTCCGCTGGTCCCGCTGGTCCGTGCAAATCCGGTCATGCTCGACAACGCCATGCTGCTCTCACTTTCGGAATCAGAAGGCCGGGCCAAGCCCGGCCTTCACGTCCCTGCTTTTCGGGCGACCGTCAAGTACCGACGTATTGCGGGCCCCGGTTCGGAGAGTCTGTCCGATTATTGCTTGTAGATACCTTCCGCGAGCTTGGTGGTTTCCGTCAGCCTGCCGGGCGTCGTGGTGCCGAGCAGCTTGCCCATCAGCAGCGGCTTGACCTCATCGGGGTATTTCCCCTCGAGCCCGGCGGCGGCTGGGCGATAGCCCTCGGACGCCTGCATGATCTGCGCGTCCTGGCTCAGCAGGTAGTTCATGAACAGCTTGCCGGCATTCGGATGCGGCGCGTCGCGCAACACCCCGGCGCCGAACGCGACATAGGCCGCGCCTTCCGCCGGCACGACGGCTTTCACCGGCAGCCCCTGCAAGGTCGGATATTCGCTGACGTTGAACGGCATGTAGAGCGGATATTCTCCGCGCGCGACGCGCCGCTCGCTGTCGGGGAAGTTGCGGCTGAAGACCGGCTTCTGCGCCGCGACCTTCTCGTGGAATTCCTTGCCGAACGCATTCAGCGTCGCCTCGAACCACACGTTGCCGGCGCCGGCGGCGCGGAAATCGTCGGCCAGGATTTTCCCCTGCCATTTGGGATGCGTGATGTCCTGCCAACTCTTCGGCACATCATCGCCCTTCACCAGGTTGGTGTTGTACATCAGCACGAAGTTGCCGATCACCACCGGCAGCATGGTGCCGTTGACCTTGAGCGGCTCGGCGACATTCTTGGCGTTCGGCAGCGTCCCGTGCGGCTGATAGACGCCCTCCTCCATCTGCACGAACAGCGTCGTGAAGCCGTTATAGGCGACGCTCGCGACGGTGCGGCCAGTGGCCTGCTCGACGCGCATGCGCTCGCGGATTTCGGTGGTGCGCGCGCTCAGGACTTCGGTCTGGATGCCGAACTCGGCGGTGAACTTGTCCGCGATCTTCTTCACGATCGGAAAATTCGTGCCGTTATAGACGAGGAGTTTCCCCTCTTTCTTCGCAGCGACGATCACGGCATCCCAAGCGGCGTCCTGGGCCTGCGCCGGGACGGAGATCAACGTGGCGAGCCCCAACCCGAGCAGCATACCGGCATGCCGGGTCAACCTGAGACGTGTGTCGGTCACGCGATCCTCCCGTCGTTTTCTTATCTCCAATCAGCAGACACGCCCCCTCCAGCAGTGTCAATAATGACAATCGCGCCGGTCCGTGCTTGAAAACGCCGCTGCGAATGAAGCCGAGATGAAGCCGAGGACTAACTGTGACCGATATCACCGCGATCGATTGCGACGTCCATCCGAACGTGCCGGGCATGGCGGCGCTTGCACCCTATCTCGACGAATACTGGCGCGAGACGGTGGAGAACCGCGAAATCCTGTCGCTCGACTCCATGAGCTATCCGCCGCGCGCGCCGATTTCCGGGCGGGCCGATTGGCGCGGCAAAGGCGGAACCGCCGGCGCCTCGCTCGACGCGCTGCGCACCCACGCGCTCGACCGCTGGGGCACCAGCATCGCGATCTGCAATCCGCTCTATGGCGTGCAGATCGTGTTCAACGCCGACATGGCGGTGGCCTTCACGCGCGCGCTCAACGATTGGGTGGTGAAGGAATGGCTCGACCGCGATCCGCGCCTGCGCGCCTCGATCGTGATCCCGTTGCAGGATATCAGCGCCGCCGTCGCGGAGATCGAGCGCTGCGCGAGCGACCCGCGCTTCGTGCAGGTGCTGGTTCTCGCAATGGGCGAGGCGCCGCTCGGCCGCCGCCAATTCTGGCCGATCTATGAGGCTGCCCAGAGGCACGGCCTGCCGATCGGCATCCACGCGGGCTCGGCCTATCGTCACCCGGTCACGACGCTAGGCTGGCCAAGCTACCTGCTGGAAGAATATGTCGCGCAGTCGACCGGCTTCCAGGCGCAGACCGCGAGCATGATCACCGAAGGCGTGTTCGTGAAATTCCCGCGGCTGAAAGTGGTGCTGATCGAATCCGGCGTCACCTGGGTGCCCGGCTTCCTATGGCGGCTCTCGAAATTCTGGCGCGGCGTTCGGTTCGAGGTGCCGTGGGTCGATCGCTCGCCGGCGGAAATCTTTCGCGATCACTTCCGGCTGACGATCCAGCCATTCGACGGGCCGGAGGATCCGGATGCCACGGCGCGCCTGATCGATCATCTCAAGTCGGACGACCTGCTGCTGTATTCCTCCGACTATCCGCATTGGCAATTCGACGGCGACGAGGTGATGCCGCCGTTCATCCCCGAGACGCTACGGCGCAAGATCATGATCGACAATCCGCTCGCAACCTATCCACGCATCGCGGCGAGCCTGTCCGCGACATCGGCGGCTTGAGGTCCGCTCATGGGACGCCACGTCGTCGCACCGCTCGCCGACTTTCCGCCCGGCACGCGCAAGCTCATCGATATCAACGGCCGCAAGATCGTCGTGTTCAATATCAAGGGCGAGTTCTTCGCGCTGTTCAATCGCTGTCCGCATGAGGGCGGCCCGCTGGTCAGCGGCAAGCTCACCGGTCTCGTGGTATCGAGCGAACCGGGGCAATATGAATATTCGCGCGAGGGCGAGATCCTGCGCTGCCCTTGGCATTCATGGGAATTCGACATCCGCACCGGAAAGTCCTGGTGCGATCCGAGCCGGGTCAAGATCCGCAGCTACAATGTCAGCGTCGAACCCGGCGCGAAGCTGGTCGAGGGCCCTTACGTAGCGGAGACCTTCCCGGTGAAGGTCGAAGACGACTACGTCATCGTGGAGGCGTGAACTTACGCCCCTCACCTCTCAATCGAATCCGTAGAGCTTCTTCGCATTCCCCGAGAAGATCGCACGGCGGCGCTCGTCGCCGAGTGACGGCGGGATCGCAAAGAACGGATCGTCGAAGTCCCAATGCGGGTAATCGCTCGCAAACAGCACTTTGTCCCAGCCGATCCAATCGAGCATGTCCTTGAGGTGCGCCGGATCTTCCGGCTCTTCCATCGGCTGCGTCGAGACCCAGAAATTGCTGCGCAGATATTCGGACGGCGCACGCTTCAGGTGCGGCACCTCGTCTTTCATTTTCTTCCAGTGCTTGTCCATGCGCCAGCCGAGCGACGGCATCCAGGCGAAGCCGCTTTCGATCATCACGATCTTGAGCTCCGGCAGATGCTCGAACAGGCCTTCCATGATCATGCTGAGCGCGAGCGCCGAGCATGACGCCGCATGCTCGGTCATCTCTTCGATGTAATAGGAGGCCCAGCCGGTATTGGTCGACGCGTGCCCACTCTGGCCGAAAACGTGGATGCCGATCGGCAGCCCGGCTTCGACCGCGGCTTCGAAGATCGGCCAATAGCGCCTGCGGCCGAGCGCCTCGGCGGTGCGGCTCATCAGCAGCACATGGGCGAAGCTCTTGTCACCGGCACGGCGCCTGATCTCGGCCACCGCGGCTTCGGGATTATCATAAGGCACCACGATCGAGGCCTTCAGACGCGGTTCGGGACGTATCCAGGCGTCGAGCTGCCACTCGTTCGACGCGGTCGCCACCGCGGTGCTGAGATCAACGTTGACGTCGCCCTGCCCGGTCGGCGACAGCGGATTGAGGATGCCAACATCGATCCCATAAGGATTGAGATGCTGCTCGCGCATGAAGGACAGGCTCGAGCCCGGCAAGCCGCCTTCCGGCGGATAGGCATCGCGGCGGTTGCCGTCAGCGGGCTGCGTTTTCGGATAGGAATGCCCCTTCACGAAACCCTGGCGCCGCCGAAAGCCGTAAGTCTGCAGGTGATCCCACCAGCGCTTCGACAGATAGGGTTTCAGGTCGTCGAGCGATTTCGGCCGCGGATGAATGTCGACGTCGATCAGGCCAAGCTTGTTGGCGCCCTCGGTTCGCGTCGCGGTTTGAATATTCATGCTGTTCTCCGCCGGTCGAACGCATTCTAGGCCAGCTGTCGGAAACGCGAAACAGCGGGTCGCGCGCTATTTGCCGTTGGTGCGGGTGGTGCGGCGGCCATTGCGTGCGGGCGTAGTGGTCGCGGTATCCGCTTGTGAATCGTCGGTGGCGGTGGTGGCCGCCGGTTGCGCCGCGCCGGCGTTGCTGCTCTGCGCCTCGATCACCCGCAGCCGCGCCACGTTGCGCTGATGCACCTCGTAGGTATCGGCGAAGGCATGCCCGCCAGTGCCGTCGGCGACGAAGTAGAGTTCCTTGGTGCGCGCCGGGTTGGCCGCGGCTTCGAGCGATAAGCGACCCGGATTGGCGATCGGGCCCGGCGGCAATCCGTCGATGACATAGGTGTTGTAAGCGGTCGGCTGCTCGATATCGGCGCGCGAGATCGGACGTCCCAAGGTCGCCTTGCCGCCGACGATGCCGTAGATGATCGTCGGATCGGACTGCAGGCGCATCTTCTGCTTCAGCCGGTTGACGAAGACGGCGGCGACGCGGGTGCGCTCATCGGCGCGGCCGGTCTCTTTCTCGATGATCGACGCGAGCGTCACAAGCTGCTCGGGCGAGCGTATCGGCAGGTCCGGCAGCCGGCGTTCCCACGCCTCCTGCAGCACGCGGCGCTGCGCCTGCTGCATGCGCTGAATGACCTGTTCGCGCGTCGTGCCGCGCGGAAATTTGTAAGTGTCGGGAAGCAGCGTTCCCTCGCGTGGAATATCGCGCAGGCTGCCCGCCAGAAATTCGCTCTCGAGGATTTTGGCGACGATCTGCTCGGCGGTCAGCCCTTCGGGGATGGTCAGCCCGTGCTGCACCACTTTGCCCTCGACCAGGATATCGACGATGTCGCGGACGCTCGCGCGCTTCGGGATCTGATATTCGCCGGACTTGAGGTCGGAACGCGCCTTCAGCATGAACACGCTGCCGATGAACACGCTCCAGTGCTCGTCCATGACGCCCTCGCGGCGCAGGATTTCGGCAATATCGAGCATCCCCGACCGCGCCGGGATATTGACGATCGTCTCGCGGTCCGAGGGCCCCGGCGCGTCGAAGCGCGACTTGCCGAAGGCGAACAGCCCACCGAACACGATCCCGAACAGCACCAGCAGCGTGAACACCGCATTGCCGGCGATGACCAGCGGATGGCGCACCTTGCGCGACCGCTGCGGCAGCGGGACCTGCTCAGGCTCAAGCGCAGCGCGTGGACTGCGGGGGGTAATGCGTTTGTCCATCAGCGACGTGCCAAGCGCATCCAAAGGCTTGCCGGAGATCGGCTGCGGTGACGACCCCGCCCCGGCCGCAGGACCGGACGGGTTAGGTCCATAAGGGCCGACCATAGCCGACAAGGACCAAGAGGATACAGAAGTTTGGCTGGCCGGCGGTGGCGCGGATTGCGGCGGCGGAGCTTGAACTTGCGGCGCCGGCGCCGGTGCGGGCGCTGGCGCGCGCTGCGGCGGCGGCGGCGCTGCCACGACGGGCGGGCGCGCCGGTTGCACTGGAGCCGGTGCAGGAGCTTGCGGTGCGCGTTGCTGAGGCGGCGGAGCTTGTGGCGGACGCTGCTGCTGTGGCGGGCGCTGTTGTTGCGGGGCCCGCTGCTGTTGAGGAGCGCGCTGGCCTGGCGGCGGACCAGGCGGTGGACCTGGCGACCTTGGCGGCTGCGCGACCTGAGGACGCGGCGGGTAACCATTGGGCGGTGGCGGCGCCATCGGCTGTGGCGCCATCTGCGGTCGCGCTGGCGGCGGCATTTGCCCCATCATCGGCCGCTGGCCTGGCGGCGGATGGCCGGCTGACGGGTGGCCCGGCGAAGGAGCCCGGGCCTGGGGTGCGAGCGGCGGCCACGGCGCCGGAGCACCGGGCGGTATCGGATAGCTCCCAGGCTGGGGCGGTCGCCCCTGTTGAGGCGGCACCGGCCCGCGCGGAGGCGGCGGCTGGCCGCGACCGTTCCCGCCTGGCGGTCGGTACGTGTTGTTCACCGCTTATGTCTCATTGAAATCCGCCCCGGCAGCGAATCAGCCAGCGCATGATCACACGGTCGTGAGGGAATTAGGCGAAAGGAGGACGTCTGCGCCTCCGTTAGGGTCCTAATCCACAAGGCGTCGGAAAATCAACGACGCGTTGGTTCCCCCGAAGCCGAAGGAATTCGAAAGCACGATGTCGATCTCACGTTTCCGGGCCTGTTTCGGCACCAGATCGATCGGCGTATCCACCGACGGATTGTCGAGATTGATGGTCGGCGGGGCGACCCCATCGCGCATCGCAAGCAGCGAGAAGATCGCCTCGACCGCGCCAGCCGCGCCGAGCAGATGGCCGATGCAGGACTTGGTCGATGACATTGAGACCTTGCCGGCGGCGTTGCCGACCACGCGCTGCACCGCGGCCAACTCGATCTCGTCGGCCATCGTCGAGGTGCCATGCGCATTGATGTAATCAATGTCCCCCGGGGCAATCTCGGCGCGCTTGATCGCGGCGCTCATGCAGCGGAATGCGCCATCACCGTTCGGCGTCGGCGCGGTGATGTGATAGGCGTCGCCTGACATGCCGTAGCCGATCAACTCGCCGTAGATCTTGGCGCCACGGCGCTTGGCATGTTCGTATTCCTCGAGCACGACGGCGCCCGCGCCCTCGCCCATCACAAAGCCATCGCGGTCCCGGTCATAAGGACGCGAGGCGCGGGTCGGCTCATCGTTGAAAGATGTGGACAAGGCACGGCAGGCTGCAAAGCCCGCCAGCGAAAGCCGGTCGAGCGGCGATTCAGCGCCGCCGGCGACCATCACATCGGCATCGCCGAGCGCGATCATGCGTCCGGCATCGCCAATCGCATGCGAACCGGTCGAGCAGGCGGTGACCACCGCGGAATTGGGGCCTTTCAGACCGAACTCGATCGAGACATAGCCCGACGCCAGATTGATGATCCGGCCCGGAATGAAAAATGGCGACAGCCTGCGGGGTCCGCGCTCCTTCACCAGGATCGCAGCCTCAGCAATGCCGCCAATGCCGCCGATGCCGGAGCCGATCATCACGCCGGTCGCGATGCGGTCTTCCTCATCGGTCGGATGCCAGTCGGCATCATCCAACGCCTGACGCGCCGCGGCCAATCCGTAGATGATGAAGTCGTCGACCTTGCGCTGCTCCTTCGGCTCCATCCATTGATCCGGATTGAAGGTGCCGTTGCTGCCGTCGCCGCGCGGAACCACGCAGCCGATCTTGCAAGTGATGTCGGAGACATCGAACGTGTCGATGCGCTTTGCGCCGCTCTCGCCGGCGAGAAGACGCCGCCAAGTGGGTTCAACGCCGCAGCCGAGCGGCGTCACCATCCCCATGCCTGTGACGACGACGCGTCGCATTTGCAGCTCCCGCTAACGGCGTGCAGACAACGATTGCTCGACGCCACAGGCGCCGAGCAAGGTCGAATCCATCACGTTCATATAGGGATAACGCGAAAGGCTGTCAGCAGGGCTGTCAGCCGGTCTCTCAGCTTTTGGCATTCTTCTCGAGAAACTTGACCGCATCGCCGACGGTCAGAATCGTCTCGGCGGCATCATCGGGGATTTCGCAGCCGAACTCCTCCTCGAACGCCATCACGAGTTCGACGGTGTCAAGGCTGTCGGCCCCGAGATCGTCGATGAAGCTGGCGCCTTCGATGACCTTTTCGGTCTCCACGCCCAAATGTTCGACGACGATCTTTTTGACCCGCTCGCCAATATCACTCATCGTTCCAACCTCGTTGCTTCAGATTGGGCTCGACTGGCATGCACCCGTGAGCCGTTGGTGAGTCTACGTCCTTGCAGACGGCCAGTCACGCGCCCGGTCGCGGGTAGATCGTCGATGCCACCCCAACCCAAGGTCGCCCCGGTAGGCCGAGGTTCGGTTAGCATACTCCATTTCCGTTGACCAGCAGGCCCGGTCGGGTCGAATGCCGTCACAAAAACGGGGATTGGCGCCGGCACCGAAAAACCCGTCAAACCATCGCCATGCCGCCATTCACATGCAGCGTCTGCCCTGTGACATAGGCCGCCTCGTCGGATGCGAGATAGACCGCGGCCGCGCCGATATCCGCGCCATTGCCCAGCCGGCCGGCCGGAACGCGGCCGAGAATCGCTTCGCGCTGCTTGTCATTGAGCTTGTCGGTCATGGCGGTCGCGATGAAGCCGGGCGCGATCAGGTTCGCGGTCACATTACGCTTGGCGTATTCCTGCCCCATCGATTTGAACATGCCGATCATGCCGGCCTTGGCTGCGGTGTAATTCACCTGCCCCGCATTGCCGGTGACGCCGACCACCGACGTGATGCCGATGATGCGGCCGAAACGGCGGCGCATCATCGTCTTCACCGCCGCCCGCGCCAGACGGAATGTCGCGGTCAGATTCACCGCGATCACCTCGTCCCAATCCTCGTCACGGAGTTGGACCATGAGATTGTCGCGCGTGATGCCGGCGTTGGCGACCAGGATGTCGAGCTTGCCCATCGCCTCCTCGGCGCGCGGCACCAGCGTCTCCACATCGGCCATGTCGTTGAGATTGGCCGGCAGCACGTGAACCCGATCCTTCAATTCGCCGGCGAGTTGATCGAGCACCTCGCGCCGCGTGCCCGACAGAGCCACGGTCGCGCCCTGCCCATGCAGCGCGCGCGCAATCGCGCCGCCAATTCCACCGGTCGCTCCGGTGACGAGCGCGGTCTTGCCGGTCAGATCGAACATAAACGTCGCTCCATGGATTGATGGATCAGGCGCGCGCGGCCTTGAATGCGGCAACATCGTCCGGCGTGCCGACCGCCATGCCGGTCGCACCATCGGCGATGCGTTTCAATAAGCCGGTGAGCACCTTGCCGGCGCCGATCTCGTAGAAATGGGTGACGCCTTGCGCGGCCATGAAGGCCACGCATTCGCGCCAGCGCACCGTACCGGTCACCTGCGCGACCAGCGAACGGACGATCTCGTCGGGCGCCGTGACCGGCCTGACCAGCACATTGGCGACCACAGGCACGATCGGGGATTTCACCGCGACTTTCGCCAGCGCCTCCGCCATCACATCGGCAGCCGGCTGCATAAGCGCGCAATGGAACGGCGCGGAGACGGTCAGCAGCATCGCGCGCCGTGCGCCCTTGGCCTTCGCGATCTCGACCGCCCGTTCGACCGCCGCCTTGTCGCCCGAGACCACGACCTGTCCCCCGCCATTGTCGTTGGCGGCCTGGCAGATCTCTCCTTGGGCGGCTTCGGCAGCCACCGCGGATGCCGCGTCGAATTCGAGCCCGAGCAACGCCGCCATCGCGCCGGTCCCGACCGGCACCGCCTTCTGCATCGCGCGGCCGCGGATGCGCAGCAGGCGCGCGGTGTCCGCCACCGAGAAAGCGCCGGCGGCCGCAAGCGCCGAATATTCGCCGAGAGAGTGGCCTGCGACGAATTTGGCATCACGCGCGAGATCCACGCCGGCTTCGGTCTCGAGCACGCGCATCACCGCGAGCGAGACCGCCATCAGGGCCGGCTGCGCGTTTTCGGTCAGCGTGAGCGTGTCGCCCGGACCGGCAAAGATCAATTCGGAAAGCTTCTCGCCGAGCGCGTCATCGACCTCGGCAAAAATGCCCCGCGCGACCGGAAAGGCCTCCGCGAGCGCCTTGCCCATGCCGACCGCCTGACTGCCCTGCCCTGGAAAAACGAATGCAACAGCCATCTGTTCGTTCAATGTCCGGCCCAATCGCGATGCGCCGTAAGACCATCCCGGCGCCGGTAGTGTCAAGCTGCGCCCCGGCGGATTAACTCAGCGGAAACCCTGTCGGCTAAGCAGACGACAACATTTCGGGGCCAAGACAATAGCGACGAGTTTCGCGCGCCAGACTTCGAGCCGAAGTCTCGCGAACAAAGACTCGCCGTGCGACGATAGGCCCGCGATGACCGCCGCCCTTGCCAGCGACGACGACTGCGCCCGCGCGCGCCACGACAGCGCGTTTCGCCAGCAATTGCTGGCGCAACACCTCGAATTGCTGCTTGGCGCGCTGGCCAGGATGCGCCGCGCCAGCCCCGATCCGGGCCGGGCCAAGCAGATCCGCGAGGGCGTCGACATGGCAGTAAAGCTGTCGACGATCCTGCAGAAATGAGCTGACGACGACCCTGCCCGGCGGCCCATTTCGCCTTGCCTTTCAGCCCAGACGCCCTATAACCCCGGCTCCGCTCTATCCCGGCCGGGAGCTGAACGGACGGCCACGGGGTTCAAATCCCGCGGTAGGGTCTCTGGCCCGTCGTCCCGTGTTCCCGCCTTCTGAGCTGTCGAGCCTTTCCCGAAAGGTCTCGAAGGGCTACGCGCCGGGCGGGCAACACAAGGGAAAGGGCAACTCATGCCTCTGTACGAACACGTCTTTCTCGCGCGCCAGGATGCGAGCGCGCAGCAAGTCGACGAACTCGCGGCCCAGTATAAGGGCATCGTCGAGGGGCTCGGCGGCAAGGTCACCAAGACCGAAAATTGGGGGGTGAAGACCCTCTCCTACCGCCTGCAGAAAAACCGCAAGGCGCATTTTGTCCTGATGAACCTGGACACGCCGTCCGCCGCCGTCGCCGAGATCGAGCGCCAGCAGCGGTTGAGCGAAGACGTGCTGCGCTACATCACCGTCAAGGTGGAAGAGCTTGAGGAAGGCCCGTCCGCGATGATGCGCAAGGTCGACCGGGATCGCGAGCGCGACGAGGGCCGCGGTGGCGGCTTCCGCGATCGCGACCGTGGTGATCGGCCCGACCGGGGCGACCGCCCGCCGCGCCGTTCGCGCGATGACGATGCCGTCGACGGCACTGAGGAGTAAGCACCATGGCATTCTCCCCGACACAGACCCGCCGGCCGTTCTTTCGTCGCCGCAAGACCTGCCCGTTCACCGGCGCCAACGCGCCGAAGATCGACTACAAGGACGTGCGGCTGCTGCAGCGCTACGTGTCCGAGCGCGGCAAGATCGTGCCGAGCCGGATCACCGCGGTGTCAGCCAAGAAGCAGCGTGAGCTCGCACAGGCGATCAAGCGTG
>CANKHJ010000038.1 GCA_947481635.1 Bradyrhizobiaceae bacterium | reverse complement strand
CTCGAGCCGATGATCATCGGCCGCAACTTCCTGGTGAAGATCAACGCCAATATCGGCAACTCCGCCGTCACCTCCTCGGTCGAGGAAGAAGTCGAGAAGATGGTGTGGTCGATCCGCTGGGGCGCGGACACCGTGATGGACCTCTCCACCGGCCGCAACATCCACAACACCCGCGAATGGATCCTGCGCAACTCGCCGGTGCCGATCGGCACCGTGCCGATCTACCAGGCTCTCGAGAAGGTGAATGGCGATCCGGTCAAGCTCGACTGGGAGGTCTACAAGGACACGCTGATCGAGCAATGCGAACAGGGCGTCGATTACTTCACCATCCATGCCGGCGTGCGCCTCGCCTATGTGCCGCTCACCGCGAACCGCGTCACCGGCATCGTATCGCGCGGCGGCTCGATCATGGCCAAGTGGTGCCTGTCGCGGCACAAGGAGAGCTTCCTCTACGAGCGCTTCGATGAGATCTGCGACATCATGCGCAAATATGACGTGTCATTCTCGCTCGGCGACGGCCTGCGCCCCGGCTCGATCGCCGACGCCAATGACCGCGCGCAATTCGCCGAACTGGAGACGCTCGGCGAACTCACCAAGGTGGCATGGGACAAGGGCTGCCAGGTGATGATCGAAGGCCCCGGCCATGTGCCGCTGCACAAGATCAAGATCAACATGGATAAGCAGCTCAAGGAATGCCACGAGGCGCCGTTCTATACGCTAGGCCCGCTGACCACCGACATCGCGCCGGGCTATGATCACATCACCTCGGGCATCGGCGCCGCGATGATTGGCTGGTTCGGCTGCGCGATGCTCTGCTACGTCACGCCGAAGGAGCATCTCGGCCTGCCGAACCGCGACGACGTCAAGGTCGGCGTCATCACCTACAAGATCGCGGCGCATGCCGCCGATCTCGGCAAGGGCCACCCGGCGGCGCAGTTGCGCGACGATGCCTTGTCGCGCGCGCGCTTCGACTTCCGCTGGGAGGACCAGTTCAACCTCGGCCTCGATCCGGATACCGCGCGCAGCTATCACGACGAGACGATGCCGAAGGAGGCGCACAAGGTCGCGCATTTCTGCTCGATGTGCGGCCCGAAGTTCTGCTCGATGAAGATCACGCAGGACGTGCGCGATTACGCGGCGACACTGAACGATCCCGACAAGCGCGCGATCGCGGGTGGTGAGGTTGCCGCGGCGGAGGCTGGAATGGCCGCGATGTCGGCCAAGTTCAACGAGATGGGCCAGCAGGTGTATTTGGACGCCGAGAAGGTGAAAGAGAGCAATAAGTCGCTCTCATAAGCCGCTCTAAAGTGCCTGCCAAAGCTGAGATGCTTCCCGATCAATTGGGAAGCAACCTCCGCCTGGTTTTTGTCGGGACCGCGGCCAGCCTGCGGTCCGCGCAGACCAAGGCCTATTATGCGCATCCCGGAAACCGATTCTGGGGTGCGTTATATGAGAGCGGCATCACCGAGCGGCGCTATCAGCCGCATCAGTTCAGTGAACTGCTCTCGCTCGGCATCGGGTTCACCGACCTCTGCAAATCCTCCGCGGGCATGGATCGCCAGATCGGCGCGGCGGAGTTCGATGTGCCGGCGTTCGCGGCCAAGATGCGGCTGCACCGGCCTGAAACGATTGCGTTCACCAGCAAGAATGCAGCCGCGATTTTCTACGGCTGCCGGACCACGCAGATCGCAGTTGGACGGCAGAAGGCGCTAGCGGACTTTCCCAGCGTCTTCGTTTTGACGTCGCCGTCAGGCGCGGCGTCCGCCCACTGGGATTTGCAGCCATGGCGAGATTTGGCGAAGGAGCATGGAGGAGTTGGTGCGCCTTAAGATCAAATCACCCCCTCTCCGATCTTGAAGCCTAGTCCGCCTCCCGCGCTTGCCTCGCCCAACGACGCAGATATCCTTCGGCCACCATGCTCGTCCTCTTTCGTTTCCTGTTCGTCGTCGATGCCCTCGCGCTGCTGGTCGCGCTGATCTTCTTCGTGATCGGCCTTGGCGACGGCTCGGTGTCGTCGTTCAACATGGGGCTATGGCTGGCGCTGCTCGGCGGCATGGCCGCGATCCTGGCCGGAAGCGTCGGACTCAACAGCGGAGGTCAACGCGGCTTGGCCGTCGCGCTGTTGGCGATACTCGCGGTGCCGGCCCTTCTTGCAGTGTTGTTCCTGCTGCTGGTGCTGATCTTGCAACCGCGCTGGAATTGATAAACTTGGTGGCCTCTCCACACGGGCAATCGATTCTGGGGCGCGTTGTTCGAGAGCCGCATTACCGAACGCCGCTATCAGCCGCATCAGTTCAACAAACTGCTGCCGCTCGGCATCGGGTTTACCGACCTCTGCAAATCCTCCGCGGGCATGGATCGCCACATCGGCGCGGAGGAGTTTGACGCTCCAGCCTTCGCCGCAAAGATGCGGCTGCATCGGCCACGTTGATCGCCTTCACCAGCAAGAACGCCGCTGCGATTTTTTACGGCTGTCGAACTGCGCGAATCGCGGTTGGGCAGCAGACGGCTGCCACGGATTTCCCCGGAGTGTTCGTTTTACCGTCGCCATCCGGGGCCGCGTCGGGACATTGGAATCTTCAGCCGTGGCGGGATCTGGCGAAGGAATACCGGAGTGCAAACACGTGATCGCCGGCGCCTGCGACAATTTGACCGCTTTGGAGCTCCCCGATACGCTTCGGCGAAATCGGGGGAGGACCACATGCAACGGCTGGCCGGTATCTTGGCACTCTGTGTTCTGTTGGGGGCGGGACCAAGCTGGGCCCAGTCGGCAAGCAATCCGTTTGCCGGGACGACGCGCTGGAGCGCGAGCGAAAGCTGGAACAGCGACAAGCTGGTTTACACATTCCAGTCGAACGGCCAATTCCGCAGCAGCATGTGGGATGGTGGCAAGGGGCAACGCACATGGACGCGCAACGGCAATTCATTGGTCATGACCTGGCCGCGCTATGACCGCGTGGTCTATCGCGGCACGATCGAAGGCGGCGAGGTGCGTGGGTCCGCGGTCGATCGCAGCGGCGTATCGTTCGGAACGTTCGTGCTGCGGTTGATTCAATAGCAGCGCCGACGCTCAGCGCTACGAATAGACGAGCAGGCTTTTCTGCTTAAATCTTCCTGTCGCCGACTTTGAAAAAACTGTCGAGCACGCCCATCAGAAATGGTTCGGCCTGCGAGAGGCTGACACCCGGATCGAACAGCACCGACTGCGCGTAGAAATTCATCGGGATGCGCTGGCCCGGCGCGATATTCGGATGATCCTTGGTGGTCGGCTCGTAGATGAAATTGCTGGAGAGCCCGGCGCTGATCTGGCCCTTGGTGCTCTTCGACTCCTCGAAGGTCCAGCGCACGCGGACGGCTTTGTCGCCGTCGAAGCCTTCGATCATGTCGAATTTCTTGCGCGAGATATCCGCGGTGAGCGGCACGATCGCGAGTTTGAGCTTGAGTGGCTCGGCGCGCTTGCGCATCTCGGCCGTCAGGCGGTCGCACATCGTCGCGGTCCAGGCAAAACCGGTGGCCGGCGCGCAGGCGATCAGAATGCCCGAGACTCGGTCGAACGGCCGCGGCGACGGCTGAGCTTGCGCCGCGGCCATGTGTGCGGCGAGACACGACGCCAAGACCATCACGGCCCACGTCAGTCGAATAGAGAGCAATCGGTGAGCGATGAATGTCATGGCGTCAAACTAGGGCCTGTCGTCATTTGAGCCAGGCGAGCGCGCAAACCAGATGAAGGCCTGCTAGAAAATTCCGCGCAGTCTTCTCGTAGCGCGTTGCGATTGCTCGAAAATGCTTGATCGTATTGAAGAAACGCTCGACGATGTTGCGTTCGCAGTAGAGCGCGAAGTCGCAGTCACGTTTGATTTTTCGATTTGATTTGGGCGGGATGACTACCTTGATCGCACGCGCCGTCAGGCTCTCGACGAAATGATCGGCGTCATATCCCTTATCGCCGAGCAGGGCTTCGGGCGCGACAAGCGCCAGCAATGCGGCGGCTTGCGTGATGTCATGGACCTGCCCACCCGTGAGGTTGAGCGCCAGCGGATTGCCCAAGGCGTCGACGATCACATGGATTTTCGTCGTGAGCCCACCACGCGAGCGGCCAATGGCTTGATCGAGCCCCCCTTTTTACGGGCGCCGGCTGAGTGTTGATGCGCCCGCACGATGGTCGCGTCGATCATCGCGTACTCGTTGTCGGGATCGCCCGCCAAGGCGTTGAATAGACTCGCCCAAACCCCGGTCACGGCCCAACGCGAGAAACGCTTGTGGGTGTTGCACCAACCGCCAAAGCGTTCCGGCAAATCGCGCCACGGAACGCCCACGCGGAATTTCCAGATCACCGCATCAACGAAAAGGCGATTACCAAGATCGCTGTTGCGACCGACCGTGCCAGGACGACCGGGAAGCAAATGCTCGATCCGCGCGAATTGATCGTCCCGCAATGCATGACGTTCCATCGAAAGCCTCCTTCAGGAAGGCTCCTCATGAATCACGCTTCGACTGATTTGCGAATCCCCTAAATGACGACAGGCTCTATTTTGCAAGTGGCTCTTTAGCGTATTATTTTGGAATTATGACGCCAATCAGGTGATCATCTTCTTGTAGCTGCTCAAACGGCTAACAAACCCTCGCCCACCGGAGGGTCGCAATGACCGCCGTGGCCCTTGTGTGGTCTGCACCACACTCCTAAAAGCTGCCGCTTGATGTTTCCTGAGCCCCGATGGGCCGGTTGCGGGAGTTTTGCATGCGACCAAGCCGCCGACAGCCGGACGAACTGCGCGCGGTGTCGCTCGAACGCAGCGTCGTGAAATATGCCGAGGGCTCGTGTTTCGTGAAATTCGGCGAAACCCACGTGCTGGTCACCGCGACGCTGGAAGACCGCCTTCCGCCCTGGCTGAAAGGGCAAGGACGAGGCTGGGTGACTGCCGAATACGGCATGTTGCCGCGGGCGACTCAGGAACGCACCCGGCGCGAAGCGTCCGCCGGCAAGCAGAACGGGCGGACGGTTGAGATCCAGCGGCTGATCGGCCGCAGCCTTCGCTCCATTGTCGATCTCCAACTGCTGGGCGAGCGCCAGATTACGGTCGATTGCGACGTGATCCAGGCCGACGGCGGGACACGCACCGCCTCGATCACCGGCGCCTGGGTGGCGTTGAATGATTGTCTCGCCTGGATGAAGGCGCGCGACATGCTGAAGGGCGGCAACCCGTTGCGCGACCACGTCGCGGCGGTGTCGTGCGGCATTTTCGGCGGCACCCCGGTGCTTGACCTCGATTATGCCGAGGATTCCGAGGCCGATACCGACGCCAATTTCGTCATGACCGGCGATGGGCGAATCATCGAGGTGCAGGGCACGGCGGAAAAAGACCCGTTCACGGAGGCTCAACTGCTCGAATTGCTCGCGCTGGCCCGGAAAGGCGTCGAGACCCTGGTCAATCTGCAGAAAATGGCGGTGATGTGAGCCACCGCGGCCTCTCCGGACGCGTCGTCATCGCGACCCACAATCCCGGCAAACTCAAGGAAATGCGCGAGTTGCTCGCGCCCTACGGGATCGAGGCGATTTCCGCCGGCGAACTCAGGCTCCCGGAGCCGGACGAAACCGGCGATAGTTTCCGCGCCAATGCCCTGATCAAGGCGGAAGCCGCGACTAAAGCCACCGGACTGCCTGCCTTTGCCGACGATTCGGGCCTGGTGGTGGACGCGCTGGGCGGGGAGCCCGGGATTCATTCAGCCCGTTGGGCCGGCGCCGACAAGGATTTCGCCGGCGCCATGGCCCGTATCGACAAGCTGTTGCGCGAGCGCGGTGCAATCCGGCCAGAACAGCGCCGTGCCGCCTTCATTTCCGCCCTCTGCCTCACCTGGCCGGATGGCCATCTTGAAGAATTCGAGGGACGGGTTGACGGAACGCTGGTCTGGCCGCCGCGCGGCGCTGCCGGATTCGGCTATGACCCGAGCTTCCTCCCCGACCGCCACGACCGCACCTTCGGCGAGATGACGGCGGACGAGAAACATGGCCTGCCACCGGCCGGACAAGGGCTCTCGCATCGGGCGCGGGCCTTCCTCATGCTCGCCGCGGCCTGCCTGGCGACGCCGCGCTAATGGCGGCGGGCGGCCGAACCTGCCATATGCTCGAGGCATGACCCCCGAATCAGCCTTTGGCGTCTACATCCACTGGCCGTTCTGTCTGTCGAAGTGCCCCTATTGCGACTTCAACAGCCATGTCCGCCACGCCGCTATCGACGAGGAGCGCTATGTGCGCGCCTTCGAGGCGGAAATTGCCGCGACCGCCGCACGGGCGCCGAACCGGGAGGTCTCGACGATCTTTTTCGGCGGCGGCACACCCTCGCTGATGCAGCCGAAGACGGTCGGCGCGATCCTCGATTCGATCGGGCGGCACTGGACCATCGCGCCCGACGTCGAGGTCACGCTCGAAGCCAATCCGACCAGCGTTGAGGCGACGCGCTTCAAGGGATTCCGCGCCGCCGGCGTAAACCGCGTATCGCTCGGCGTCCAGTCGCTCGACGATGCCGAACTGAAGAAGCTCGGCCGCCTGCATACCGCACAGGAAGCGCTCGATGCGGTTGCTATCGCGCGCGCGAATTTCGAACGCTATTCCTTTGACATCATCTACGCCCGGCCGGACCAGACGCCCGAAGCCTGGGCCACCGAACTACGCCGCGCCATCGCGGAAGCGGCCGAGCATCTGTCGCTCTATCAGCTCACCATCGAGCAGGAGACGCCGTTCTTCGCGCTCCACGAAGCCGGCAAGCTGGTGATCCCCAACGACGACAATGCGCGCATCCTCTACGACCTCACGCAGGAAATCTGCGCGGCCAATGGATTGCCGGCCTACGAGGTGTCGAACCACGCACGGCCCGGCGCGGAATGCCGGCACAATCTGGTCTATTGGCGGATGCACGAATATGCCGGCATCGGCCCAGGCGCGCATGGCCGGCTCGACATCGACGGACGACGCCACGCGACCGCAACCGAGAAAAGGCCGGAGACGTGGCTGATGCGGGTCGAGAGCGCCGGCCACGGGCTGATCACCGACGATCCGCTGCTGCGTGACGAGATCGCCGACGAGTTTTTGCTGATGGGGCTGCGGCTCGCCGAAGGCATCGATCCGGCGCGCTACGAGCGACTTGCTGGACGTCCGCTCGATCCCAAGCGGATCGAGATCCTGCGCTCCGAGGGCGCGGTGATCACCACGGCGGATGGCTATCTGCGCGTCACGCCGGCCGGCTTCCCGGTACTGGATGCGGTCGTGGCTGATCTCGCCGCATAACGGCGCGCGGTTACGTTCCCGAACCGAAGCTCTTCGGCGCCGGACTGACGATCTGGCCCCCGGTCGTCGTCACACGCAGCACTGAGAGTCCGCGCTGATTGCTGCCGTCAGGCCGGAAGCGAAACAGACCGTCGATGCCGGTAAAGCCCGAGGCGTTGGTCAGCGTCTCTTCGGAGAAGCGTTGCGGGCCCTGGGTTTTCACCAACGCCGCAATCAGGGCCACTGCGTCATAGGCGAGCGTCGCGGTGCGCACCGGATCCTGTCCATACTTGCCACGGTAGCGGCCGGTGAAATTGCGGAATCCGGCGGAATCCGGCGCGGCATAGAAACCGCCTTGCACCGATGGGTCTGAGAAGATCTGCGGATCGTCCCACAATCCGGTGCCGAGAATCTGCAGCCGCTTGAGGTCGACGCCGGCGGCGGTGAGCTGCGGCATGATATTGCGCACGCCTTCCGCGCCGTCGGGAAGGATGATCGCGTCCGCGCCGCGCGCGCCTTGCGCGACCGCGCGGACCGCGTTGGCCTGGGCTGCGCGATCCGCCGGGTAGCGTTGCAGCGTCACCACGCGCGCACCACGCCGCGCGATCGATTGGTTCAACGCCGCCTCGACCACCGAGCCGTAAGCATTGTCCGGAATCAGCGCCGCGAAGGACCGCTTGCCGGTGGAGGTCGCGTATTGGACGATCCGGTCGACATCGGACTCGGGCAGGAAGCTCAGCAGGTAGACGCCGCGCGCCGCGACATTGGCGTCGGTCGAGAACGCGATCACCGGGATATTGCGGGCGCGCGCGGTCTGCCCGACGACACCGACAGTGTGGGCGAAAAGCGGGCCGAGGATGATTTCGGCGCCTTCGTCCAGCGCCTGCTGGGCGGCGGTCTGCGCGCCCTGTGCGGTTCCGGCGTCGTCCTTGACCAGAAGCTGGATGTTGGGACTGTTGAATTCCGCAATCGCCATTTCGGACGCGTTGCGCATCGAGATCGCGGCGACGCCGGCATTGCCACCCGCCGAGAGCGGCAGGATCAGGGCGACCTTGACCTGGCCGTTGCCGATCGCCGTCGGCTGTTGCTGCGCGCCGGGCGGCGGACCGCCGCTGCCGCCACCGGGAAGCAGATCGCCAAGATTGGAACCGCTAGAACAGGCGGACAGGACGACGGCCGCGAACAGCGAAGCCAGCCACGGACCCGAGGTTCGCGCCCTTAGCGCGGTCCGCATCTGCCTACCTCGGAACATGACCGGTCCCCCTCGACGACGGAAATGCGCGCCGGGTGTTGCATTGCTGCATCCCGCATAATGTCGGCGAACGGTTAACCAAAGGAAAAGGATAACGAATTCTCTCCGGCCGTGACCTGCCCGGCGGGTCCGGGTAAGCTATCGAGATGGCGAAAATCCGACCGGCCCACGCAGCGACGGGGAGCGAAGCGCGATATCACGTCGCTGGGCACCCGCTTCACGCCCCGAAATTACCCGCGGGGCTGCATGTGGTCGCAACCCCGATCGGGAATCTTCGCGACGTGACATTGCGCGCGCTGGAGGTCCTGGCCGCGGCTGACCTGATTGCCTGTGAGGACACCCGCGTCACCGGCAAACTGCTGCATCATTACGGCATCGCCACGCCGCTGACGCCCTATCATGAGCACAACGCCACCGAGGCGCGGCCGAAGCTGCTGGCGCGGCTCGCCGAAGGCGCCGCGATCGCGCTGGTCTCGGATGCCGGAACGCCGCTGATTTCAGACCCCGGCTATCGGCTGGTGCGCGAGGTGTGGGAGGCGGGTCACAGTGTGACGCCGATCCCGGGATCATCGGCGGTACTGGCCGCGATCGCGGCCTGCGGCCTGCCGACCGATCGGTTTTTTTTCGAGGGATTCCTGCCGAACAAGGAAGCCGGCCGGAAGAGCCGCATCGAGACGCTCAAGCATATTCCCGGAACACTGGTGCTCTACGAGACCGGACCGCGGCTCGCGGCGGCCTTGGTCGATCTCGCCGATGGTCTCGGCCCACGCGAGGCCGCCATCGGCCGCGAGTTGACCAAGCTGCACGAAGAATTCCGGCGCGGCGATCTGGTGACCCTGGCGCAGAGCTATGCAGCCGAGAGCGAGCCGCGCGGCGAGATCGTGATCGTGATCGCGCCGCCGTCAGAGCAGAAGGCCGCGATCGACGCTGACGACCTCGACCGCATGCTCGCCGGCGCAATGACGCGGCTCTCGCTCAAAGATGCCGTCGCGGAAGTTGCCTCTGCCACCGGGCAGCCGCGGCGCGACGTCTATCAACGCGCGCTCACGCTCTCCAAATCGGATCAGGGCTCGGGCGATGCGCAAGCCTGAGCCATTGCGGCCCAGCGCCACGCGGCGTCCGGCGCCGGCCGAAAAGTCCGAACCGCGGCCCGAGCGTCAGGTCGCATTCAAGCTCGGCATCTCTGCCGAGAGCCGCGCCGCCGCCTACCTGATCGCCAAGGGCTTCCGCATTCTGGCGCGACGCTGGCGGTCGCCCGCCGGCGAAATCGACATTGTCGCGCGGCGCCGGCATCTGTTGATCTTCGTCGAGGTGAAAGCGCGCGAGACCATCGACGGCGCGGCTGAATCGGTCACGCTGCGCCAGCGCCGCCGCATCGCGATGGCCGCGGAAGCCTGGCTGGCGCTGCGTCCCGACCCCTCGATCCAGGACATGCGATTCGACGCGGTGCTGGTGGCGCCGGGACGAATTCCGGTCCACATTCCCGCCGCTTTCGATGCTGAGGGACAGATTTAATGGCCTTGAAAATTGCCGTGCAGATGGACCCGATTGAGCGGATCAATGTCCGCGGCGACTCGACCTTTGCGGTTCTCCTGGAAGCGCAGGCGCGCGGTCACGTGATCGACTATTACACGCCAGACAAGCTCGCCTTGCGCGGCAAGGACGTGTTCGCGACGGTGCAGCCGTTGCAGGTCCGCGACGAGGTAGGCAATCATTTCACGCTCGGCGCGGCGCGGCGCGTGCCGCTAACCGAATTCGACGTGATCCTGCTGCGCCAGGATCCGCCCTTCGACATGAATTACATCACGACGACGCACATGCTTGAGCGCGTGCATCCGAAGACGCTGGTGGTGAACGACCCCGTGCAGGTGCGCAACGCGCCCGAGAAAGTGTTCGTCACCGAATTTCCGCAACTGATGCCGCCGACCCTGCTGACGCGCGACCTTGCGGAGATCAAGGCGTTCCGCGTCGAGCATGGCGACATCGTGATGAAGCCGCTCTACGGCAAAGGCGGCGAAGCGGTATTCCGGCTGCAGGCCGAGGATCTCAATTTCGGATCGCTATATGACCTGTTCGCATCGATCCAGCGCGAAGCGTGGGTGATCCAGAAATTCCTGCCGGCGGTGAAGCACGGCGACAAGCGCATCATCTTGATCGACGGTGAATTCGCCGGCGCAGTGAACCGCGTCCCCGCACCTGACGACCTGCGCTCCAACATGGTGCGCGGCGGCACGCCGAAAGAAACCGACCTGACGCCACGCGAGCGCGAGATCTGCAAGACCATCGGTCCGGCGTTACGCGAGCGCGGTCTGATCTTTGTCGGGATCGACGTGATCGACGGCTGGCTCACGGAAATCAACGTCACATCGCCGACCGGTGTACGCGCGATCAAGAATCTTGGCGGCCCGGACGTCGCGGCGATGTTCTGGGATGTCGTCGAGAAGAAGCGGAAGAGTTGATCACCGTTCCAGCGCGGCGCGATCCCATGCCGCGCGATCCGCGGCCGCCGCGTAGGTTTCCTGCAGGAACGACAGCAGCAATGCGTCGGGATCGCGCGCGTCGCGCACCGCGTCATACGGCAGGATGAATTCGCCGAGCGTCTTGTCGAACAGCGCGCCGGGCGTCGTCACCGGCGCATCGATAAATCCCTCCGGCGCGGGATAGGCGTAGCAATAGAACGACGCCTTGCCGTAGCCGCCATTGCCCGGCCAGAAGCCGCAACTCGACACTTCGCGCGAATAGGCTTCGCGCACGCACCAGTCCGCGAGATTCGGAATGCCGCCGGGATGCGGCGGCGCGTTTCGACCCGAGAAGCGCGTCACACAGAGGTCGAAGCTGCCCCAGAAGAAATGCACCGGGCTGCACTTGCCAAGGAAATACGAGCGGAATTGCTCCAACACGCGATGCGACTGCGCCAGCACGCGCCAGAAATCATGCGCGCGCGCCGTGTCGTAACTCTGATGCGTTTCGTCCTGCTCGAACGGGATCGCGTCGACCACTTCCTGTGGCTTGGTCCAGATGTGGACATCGATACCGAGCGCACGCAGCCGACCGATCAAATCGGCATGGAATGCCGACACACTCATCGGCTTGAGACTGAAGCTGTCGCCGCGGCCATCGCTCAGCGAGATCAGCAGGCGATGCGCAATGAAATCGAAATCGATCTGAAACAAGCCCGCGCCATGCGGCATCGGCGAGGTGGTGAGGCCACGCGCGGTGACATAGAGCGCAACCTGCCACCAGTGATTGACCATCGGCGCCTGAGCCAGTCGGATTTTTCCGACCACCTGGCTCCACATGTGCAAAGTCGTGCAGGTGTCCTGCCAGTCGGCATAGGGAAGCGGCGGCCAGTCATTCTGTGTCGACGTCATGCGTGCAATTTAGCTCATTGAGCCGCCATCGTCGCCGACCGGCTGAAAATCCGCGCCATCCACCCCCTTGTTCCCGTAATGTTCTTGCGTAGCGATGAGGCGCGAGGTAGGCTGCAATTGTCGGCAGATCGGACCCAGACCAGCAACGACCATGGTTCAACGCGTCAACACGGTGGCGTTCGAGGGCATCGAGGCCCGCATTGTCGACGTTCAGGTACAGGTCGCGCCCGGGTTGCCGGCCTTTCACATCGTCGGCCTGGCCGACAAGGCCGTGTCGGAGGCCCGCGAACGGGTCCGCGCCGCGCTGATCGCCTCGGGTCTGGCGCTGCCGGCGCGGCGCATCACCG
Source organism: Bradyrhizobiaceae bacterium (assembly GCA_947481635.1). Lineage (GTDB taxonomy): Bacteria > Pseudomonadota > Alphaproteobacteria > Rhizobiales > Xanthobacteraceae > CANKHJ01. The sequence continues at coordinate 17,266 of CANKHJ010000038.1, read as the reverse complement.
TCAATCTCGCGCCGGCCGACCTGCCGAAGGAAGGCAGTCACTATGACCTTCCAATTGCGCTCGGCCTGATGGCTGCGATCGGTGCGATCCCGCCCGACGCATTGGCCGGCCACACCGTGCTGGGTGAACTCGGCCTCGACGGCTCGCTGGCGCCGGTGGCGGGCGTATTGCCGGCGGCGATCAGCGCCAATGCGCGCAATGAAGGGCTGATCTGCCCGGCGGCGTGTGGCGCAGAAGCCGCCTGGGCGAGTCCGGAGATGGAAATCATCGCCGCGTCATCGCTGATCCAGCTCGCGAATCATTTCCGCGGCACGCAGGTACTCGCCCGCCCGCAGCCGAAAGTGCGCGAGCCCGAGGTCGACCAGCTCGACCTGCGCGATATCAAGGGACAGGAAAGCGCGAAGCGCGCGCTCGAAGTCGCTGCCGCCGGCAATCACAATCTGCTGCTGGTCGGCCCGCCCGGTTCGGGCAAGTCGATGCTCGCGGCACGGCTGCCCTCGATTCTGCCGCCGCTGATGCCGGCCGAGCTGTTGGACTTGTCGATGATCGCGTCTGTCGCCGGTGAGATCGCCGGCGGCGCGCTGACCAATCGCCGTCCATTCCGCGCGCCGCATCATTCGGCGAGCATGCCGGCTTTGGTCGGCGGCGGGGTGCGCGCAAGACCGGGCGAGATCTCGCTTGCACATCACGGCGTATTGTTCCTCGACGAGTTTCCTGAATTCACGCCGCAGGTTCTGGACTCATTGCGCCAACCGCTCGAGTCCGGCGAGGTCTCGATCGCGCGGGTGAATCACCGCGTGACCTATCCCGCGCGATTCATGCTGGTCGCGGCGATGAACCCGTGCCGCTGCGGCCATGCCACCGAGCCGGGCTATCTCTGCAAGCGCGGGCCGGTGACGCGCTGCGCCGTCGATTATCAGGCGCGGCTGTCCGGTCCGCTGCTCGATCGCATCGATCTGTATGTCGAAGTGCCGGCGGTGACCGCCGCGGATTTGATCCTGCCGCCGCCAAGCGAAGGCAGCCGCGAAGTCGGCGCGCGTGTCGCGCAGGCCCGCGCGATCCAGGCCGAGCGCTACGCCACGCTCGGGCTCAAGGACGTCCGCACCAACGCGCAGGCTCCCGTGGCATTGCTGGAGGATGTCGCCCGGCCGGAAGCCAATGCGATGGCCTTGCTGCGCGACGCCACCGAGGCGATGCGGCTTTCGGCACGTGGTTATCATCGTGTGCTGCGCGTCGCGCGCACGCTCGCCGATCTCGACGGCGCCGCGCGGGTCGGCCGCGTGCACCTGGCGGAGGCGCTGTCTTATCGATCGCAGGCCGATGCGCTGCGCCGCGCCGCGTGAGATCGGCCACTGGCCGACCCGATCGGCGGTTTTAACCCTTCGCTAACCATCTTTAACGTTTCGGCAACGAACTGGCTCTAGCGTCGCTCCCAACGGCAACGATCCCGTCGGGGGGCGGACATGGCACGCTTGCAAGCCTCGTTAGTTCTGATTCTGATTGCGGTCTCTATGGTCGGGACGCGGCTCGCGGCCGCGCCACCCGCCGGACCCTGCTTCACCAGCGGGTCGGTTACCTATCAGGTCACGGCGTCATCCGCGTCCGATTATCGGATCCGGATCGACAGCCAGGCTTTGCAGCCGGATTTGCGCATCCAACTGGTCGATAATGCCAATGACGCGGATCTCGTGCTGGTGGACGACGTCGATATCACGGATCGCGGCGTTTGCCGCGCCGACGGCGCATTCAAGACCGTCAGCGTCGTCGGCCCGGATTCGGCGCCCGCGCTGACCGTAAGCCTCTCCCGCGCGGAAGCATCCGATTTTCGTCTATTCGTCCGCTCGGCCCGCTTCAGCCAGCGCGACGCCGCTGCCCTGTTCGCCGCGATGTGGGACGCGAAGCGTAAACAGGACATGGCCGAGATCCGCTGAATCCGGCGCATCGCGTTAGCCGCTCGGAAACCTTCGCACGCAAGGCTGGTCGATCCCCAATCCTGGAAAGGAAGCCGCAACCCCACGCGCGCTATTGCTTGAGGTTGCGGACCAGCGGGCGGACTTGGAATGACGACGGAATTTTCTCTCGCGCAGCGGACGCGCGGACATATGCGGCGCGGCTTCAACATCTTCATCCGGTCGCTCGCGATCTTCGTGATGTCGGTCTCGGTCGGATTTGGCGTTCTCGCCGGCCTGCGTGCCAGCAGCGGCCTCTACGATCCGCACACCTTCTCGGTCGGCATCGCCGGGCTGCTCGGCGCATCCTGCGGATTGATGGCGTTGCTGCTCGACCGCATCCGGCTGCTGCGCGCGGAACGCCGCGACGCCCATGCACGCATCGAAGAACTCGCTGACCGCAACTGGGAGCTCACCGAGCTCCAGCACGCCCTCGATGCCCGCGACCAGGCCGAAGCCGCGAATCGCGCCAAGTCGCGCTTCCTGGCGATGGTGTCCCACGAGATCCGCACCCCGCTCGGCGGCATCGTCGGCATGGCCGGGCTGCTGCTCGATACGCCGCTCACGTCCGAACAGACGACCTACGCCAAGGCGGTGAAATCGTCGGGCGAGACGCTGCAATCGCTGATCGGCGATATTCTCGATTTTTCCCGCGTCGAGACCGGACGGCTCGATCTCGAGATCGCTCCGTTGCATGTCGGTGCGCTGGTCGAGGAGACCATCGAACTTCTGGCGCCACGCGCGCAGGCGAAAGGCCTCGCGATCGGCTCCTATGTCGACGAGCGTTTGGTCGGCGTCGCCGGCGACGCCGCAAAATTGCGCCAGGTTCTGCTCAATCTGATCGGCAACGCGATCAAATTCACCGAGAGCGGCGGCGTATCGGTAACCGTCGAGCCGAACGAGGCCGGCGCCGTCGTGTTCCGGGTACATGACAGCGGCATCGGCATTCCGCGCGCGGCGCAGGACCGGATCTTTCTTGAATTCGAACAGGCCGACGACTCATCGACTCGCCGCTATGGCGGCACCGGCCTCGGCCTCGCCATCGCCAAGCGCATCATCGAGCATATGGGCGGCCGCATCTCCGTCGAGAGCGAAGCCGGACACGGCGCGACATTCGAAGTCGCATTGCCGCTCGCTGAGGCTGCGTTGGACGGTGGTGAACCTCCCGCCGTCGATCTCACCGGCGCCGATATCCTGGTCGTGACACCATCGAGCACAGACGCCGGGTTACTGGTGCGCCGGCTTGAAGCGTGGGGCGCAAATGTCGGCGTCGCCACTGACGCATCGATGGCAGCGGCGATTATCGCCGAACCGACGCACGGACGGATCTGGCAGGCGTTGCTGGTCGATCACGCCTTCGGCGTGTCGGCATGCACGGCGTTGGCGCTGGACCACGCGATCCCGCTGCGCATCGTGATGACGACGCCGTCGGCGCGCCACGAACTCCGCGCGCTGCACGATGCCGGCTTCAACGGCTATCTCGTGAAGCCGTTGCGTGCGGCGTCAGTCGCGGCACAATTGACCCGGCACGACACCGGCAATACGCCGATCCCGTTCGAACTTGCCGCACCCGATTCGATACACAACGATAAGGCGCTCTCGATCCTGGTGGCGGAAGACAATCCGATCAATGCGCTGCTCGCCCGCGCATTGATCGAGAGGCTCGGACATCGGCCGACACTGGTGGACAATGGGACCGCCGCTTTCGATGCATGGCGGACGGCACGCAATGCCAACACACCCTATGACCTGGTGCTGATGGATTTGCACATGCCCGACTGCGACGGCTTCGACGCCACGCGGCAAATTCGCGCGGCCGAGCATGGCGCCGGGCGAACGCCGATCATGGCGCTCACTGCCAATGCAGTGCTTGAGGAACACGATACCTGCCGCTCGGCAGGAATCGACGGCGTCCTGATCAAGCCGCTCGACCGTGATCGACTGACCGCGATCCTGGCGGGTCTGCCGGTCACCTCACTCGCCGCCTAGTTTACGGGCGCCGTTTGCGTCGGAAGTTCATCGTCCGGACTACGGACGTGGAGCATTGTCATAAATCCGCAGAATCGGCATGCTTACTGGGCATGAGATCGCCGCAGGCTAAACAATTGATTCGTGGAGCGGACGATCCGACGGAGATCGCACGCTCATGCAGCATCGTCCCATCGGCGGGAATGGATTCATCCCGACGCTGCGCGCCTATGGCGGCCTGCAGGCGCCACGCCCTCCGGACATGACCACCGCCGAACCACTCGGGCGGCTGGGCACTTTGGAAGTGCGGCTCGCGCGCAAGGCCGGCGAAATCCGCCGTGCCCAGAAGCTCCGCTATCGCGTGTTCTACAAAAACGGATCGGCGATCCCCGATGCCGCGACCGTGCTAGCGCAGCGCGACGTTGATGGCTTTGACAGCATCTGCGACCACCTGCTGGTCATCGATCATGCTGCCGAGGTGCAACGCGCGTTGAAGAAGCCGCCCGTGGTCGGTACTTATCGCCTGTTGCCGCAGGACATGGCCGAGCGTCATGGCGGTTTCTATACCGCCAACGAATTCGACATTGGCGGGCTCGTCGCACAACATTCGTCGCTGCGCTTCCTCGAACTCGGCCGCTCCTGCGTGCTGCCGCCGTATCGCAACAAACGTACGGTCGAACTGCTCTGGCATGGGATCTGGAGCTACGTCGTTCAGAACGGCTTCAACGTCATGATCGGCTGCGCCAGCCTCGACGGCACCGATCCCGACGCGTTGGCGATGCCGCTGTCATTCCTGCATCACTACGCGGCCGCGCCGGAGCAATGGCGCGCAACCGCCTTGCCGCAGCGTTATATCGAAATGAACCGGATCCCCAAGGATCAGATCGACCCGAAGGCCGCGCTGCGCGCCTTGCCGCCGATGATCAAGGGCTATCTGCGGCTCGGCGCCTATATCGGCCAGGGCGCGGTCATCGACCGGCAATTCGGCACCACCGATGTGCTGGTGATCCTGCCGGTGTCGGCGATCACGTCGCGATACATCGATCATTTCGGCGCCGACGCCACACGTCACGCCGCTTAAATCACAGGCGACGCAGCGCAACCTCGTCGACGCGATGGCTTGCGCCCTTGCGCAGGATCAGGTCCGCGCGTTGCCGCGTCGGCAGGATGTTCTCGTTCAGATTGAGGAGATTGATCCGCGACCAGATCGACGTCGCCATCACCACCGCCTCCTGATCCGACAGCTTCGCGTAACGATGGAAATATGACTTCGGATCACGGAACGCGGTGCCGCGCAACGTCAGGAAGCGATCGACATACCACGCCAGCAAAGTCGCCTCGTCGGCATCGAGGTAGACCGAGAAATCAAAGAAGTCCGAAACAAACGGAATCGCTCCCCCGTCCTTCGGCGGCCGGCCGGTCTGCAGCACGTTGAGGCCTTCGACGATCAGGATGTCAGGCCGGTCGATCTCGATCCATTGGTTCGGCACCACGTCATAGACCAGGTGCGAATAGATCGGTGCGCGCGCGGGATGGCGACCGGCCTTCACATCACGCAGGAAACCGAGCAGCGCGGGAAGGTCGTAGCTTTCCGGGAAGCCCTTCTTCTCCATCAGGCCTTCGCGCTCAAGAATCGAATTCGGATAGAGGAAGCCATCGGTCGTGACGAGGTCGACCTTCGGCATGTCTGACCAGCGCGCCAGCAGCGCTTGCAACACGCGCGCGGTCGTGGATTTGCCGACCGCCACCGAGCCGGCCACGCCGATGATGAATGGCATTTTTGAATCAGAGGTACCGAGGAAGGCCTGCTGCGCGCTGAACAGGCTCTGCGTCGCGACGACGTAGAGCGAGAGCAGCCGCGACAACGGCAGGTAGATCTGCTCCACCTCCGCCATGTCCAGTCGGTCATGCAGCGAGCGTAGCCGCGTCACCTCGTCCGGCGTCAGCGTCATCGGTGTGTCGGCGCGCAACGCCGCCCATTCGTCGCGCGAGAATGCGCGATACGGCGACAGGTTCGGTTCAGTCCGCTGTTCCATCATCGTCAACCGCGCGGACGCGAAGCCTTCTCATCATGACCGGACTGGCGCGTCCGATCGGCGAGAATTGCCTCGACTTCGGACAGGGTGATGCCGCGCGCAGCCAGCAACACGAGCAGGTGATATACCAGATCGGCGGCCTCGGCCTTGAGTTTGTCGGGATCGGGATCGAGCGCGGCGAGCACGGTCTCGACCGCCTCCTCGCCGAGCTTCTTGGCGCAATGCGCCACGCCTTTGTCGAGCAACGCGCGCGTATACGACACGTCCGCAGAGGCGGCCGCCCGCTCCATCACGCGCTGTTCCAAGTCGTGGAGAGTGAACTTGCTCATGTCAGCGTACCTATCACGGATCGCGCCGCACCGGCAGGCCGGCCTGCGCCATGTGGTCTTTGGCCTGGCGCACGGTGAACTGGCCGAAATGGAAGATCGAGGCCGCCAGGACGGCGGTCGCGTGGCCGTCGCGGATGCCTTCCACCATATGGTCGAGATTGCCGACGCCACCCGACGCGATAACCGGCACCGTGATCGCATCCGCCACCGCGCGGGTGAGTGCGATGTCGAACCCGTGGCCGGTGCCGTCGCGGTCCATCGAGGTCAACAGGATCTCGCCGGCGCCGAGCGAGACCACCTCGCGCGCATAATCCACCGCGTCGAGTCCGGTCGGGTTGCGCCCGCCATGGGTGAAGATTTCCCAGCGATGAGGTTCTTCGCTCTTCGACACCTTCTTGGCATCGATTGCGACCACGATGCATTGATCGCCGAATTTTTCCGCTGCCTCGCGCACGAATTCGCGCCGGGTCACGGCGGCGGTGTTGATCGATACCTTGTCGGCGCCCGACTTCAGCAGCGTGCGAATGTCATCCACCGTGCGGACGCCGCCGCCGACCGTGAGCGGCATGAAACAAGCCTCTGCGGTGCGCCGCACCACATCGAGCATGGTCCCGCGGTTCTCGTGGCTCGCTGTGATGTCGAGAAAGGTTAGCTCATCGGCGCCGGCCGCGTCATAGGCAATGGCGGCTTCGACCGGATCGCCGGCGTCGCGCAGGCTGACGAACTGCACGCCCTTGACGACGCGGCCATCCTTCACATCGAGACACGGAATGACGCGGACCTTGAACATGGACGTCCTAGCGGGACTTGATGAAGCTGACGATCGCCGACACAGCCGGACCATCCTGCATGAAGAATTCGTGCGCGCCACGTGGACCGCAGGGACGCGGGTCTTCACCGCCGCGCGTATTGATCCAGCGGATGGTCGCCTTGCCGCCGGCCCATTGCTGGAAGTTGCGTGCGATGTCCGGCGATGTCATCGGACATCCATCGGCAGCATGGTGGATCATGAGCGTGGTCGGCAGCAGCGCCGGCGAGCCGAGATTGGCTTTGGCCTGCTCATACACACCTGACACAAGGACTGCCCCGCGCACCTTGGCGCCGGCGGCCAGCGCGGACGCGACATGCGTTGCGCCGAGGCTCATCCCGACGATCACGACCTTTCGTCCCTTGGCGGTTTCCGCCTGAGACACCGACGCGGCCTGGCTGGATGAGGTGGTGACCAGGGTCTGAATGCCCGCGCCTTCGATGCGCGCCTGGTTGCGCATCAAGAAATCGCCCGGGACAGCACCACCGGCGCCCGGCATGAGGATCGCCAGTGTCTGCGCTTGCGCTGGCGCTACCATGACGACACTGATCGTCAAGAGGCCGAGCAAAGCCCCCAATATCCTGGTCATGTCACCGCCTCGCCTGTTCTCGGTATTCACGCGTCAGCTTGAGCGCCTCGGCCGGATCGAGCCGACCGTCGTAGAGCGCGCGCCCCGCAATCGCGCCTTGCAGCTTTTTCGCGCGCGGTTGGAGCAGCGCCTTGACGTCCTCGATTGACGCCAGGCCGCCGGACGCGATCACCGGGATCGAGATTTCATCCGCCAGCGCGATCGTCGCATCCCAGTTGATACCCTTGAGCAGGCCATCGCGCGCGATGTCGGTATAGATGATCGCGGCGACGCCGGCGTCTTCGAAGCGCCGCGCGATCTCGGACACCGTGAGCTCCGATGTTTCGGCCCAGCCCTGCACCGCGACCTTGCCGTCGCGCGCATCGAGACCGACTGCGACACGCTCAGGATATTCTCGTGCCGCCTCGCGCACCAGCGACGGGTCACGCACCGCCGCCGTGCCGATGATCACCCGCGTCACGCCTTTGGTTAACCAGCCTTCGATGGTCTTCATGTCACGGATGCCGCCGCCGAGCTGCACCGGGATCGTCACCGCTTCGAGCACGTGTTCGACCGCGGCCGCATTCACCGGCTTGCCGGCAAAGGCGCCATCGAGATCGACCATATGCAGATAGGCGAAACCTTGGTTCTCGAAGGCCAGCGCCTGCGCCGCAGGATCGCGATGGAACACCTTGGCGCGCGCCATGTCGCCCTGCTCCAGCCGCACGCAGAGACCGTCCTTGAGATCAATCGCAGGAAACAGAATCACGGCTTCCACCGCAGGAAATTCGCGATCAGCTTCAACCCGAGCCGCTGGCTCTTCTCGGGATGAAACTGGGTGCCGACCATGGTGTCGCGTCCGACGATCGCCGTGAGCGGGCCGCCGTAATCCGCTTGCGCGACAAGATCGGAGCGCTCCGCCGCGTTCAGATGGAAGGAGTGCACGAAATACGCATGCAGCCCGTCGGGCCCGAGCGAGAGGCCATCCAACAGCGGATGGGCGCGCAATTCGTTGAGCGTGTTCCAGCCCATATGCGGGATCTTAAGCGTGGGATCGGACGGCGCGATCGGCACCACCTCGCCGGGAATCCAGCCGAGCCCTTCGGTGACCTCGTATTCGCGCCCGCGCTCGGCCATCAGTTGCATGCCGACGCAGATACCGAAGAACGGACGGCCGTTGCCGCGTACGCTTTCTTCCAGCGCTTCGATCATGCCGTCGACGGCATCGAGGCCATGGCGACAATCGGCGAAGGCGCCGACGCCGGGCAGCACCACGCGATCGGCGCGGCGCACCATTTCGGGATCGCTGGTTACGACAATGCGCTGGTCGAGGCCTTCCTCGCGCGCCGCGCGTTCGAAGGCTTTAGCGGCCGAATGCAGGTTGCCGGACCCGTAATCGACGATCGCGACAGTCACCGCGCGGCCCCTGGGAACAAACCGATCACATCACCCGACCCCACCGACGACATCGCCGCATGCGGAATCGAGGTCTGTGTCGAGACCGGCGCAAGCCCACCACCGGCAACCCAGGATTCGAAGAAGCGCTGCTCGGCGCTCTCGAGATCATCGGCCACCACGCTCCCAAGATTGCGCCAGCCATTCCGCTCCAGCGTCCAGCGGCGCAGCGTGCTCGCCTCAAAGCCGATCAGCAGCGCGACCGCGACCCCGACAATCGTCGCCGCATCGTCCGAACGCGTCAGCAGATAGGTGCCGGTGGTCAACAGCGGCATCAGGATGAGATAGCCGACGAAAGCCAGCCACAGCCGATGCGACAGCAGCCAGAGCGGCGCGAAGATCATCGCCCAAAAGTGGAATCCCTCGCGCACGAAGGCGAAGCGCTCCGGATCGGCCGAGACATCCTCGCCACGCAACGGAGGCTGGAAAACCGTATAGATCGACATGCTCTGGTTACCGCGATGTCTGCTCCGCTCCCGTTTCGGGGAGCGGCGTTGGGATCAGCCGCCCAGGCTTCCCTTGGTGGACGGCACCTCGTCCTTGGCGCGCGCGTCGATGGCGACGGCTGCGCGCAGCGCCCGCGCCAAGCCCTTGAAGCAGGACTCGGCGATGTGATGGTCATTGGTGCCGTAGAGCGTGTGCAGATGCAGCGTCACGCCGGCATTCATGGTGAAGGCCTGGAACCACTCCTGAACCAGCTCGGTGTCGAACGTCCCGACCTTGTCGCGCACGAATTCCGACTTGAACACCAGGAACGGCCGGCCGGAAATGTCGATCACTACCCGGGTCAGCGCCTCGTCCATCGGGAGATGCACGTCCGAATAACGGGTGATGCCCTTCATGTCGCCCAGCGCCTGCTTCACCGACTGGCCGAGCGCGATGCCGACGTCCTCGGTGGTGTGGTGGTGGTCAATATGCAGGTCGCCCTTGGCCTTGACGATGATGTCGATGCGGGAATGGCGCGCCAGGAGGTCCAGCATATGGTCGAGGAAACCGATTCCGGTCGAAATCGACGACGCGCCGGTGCCGTCGAGATCGATCGCGACCTCGACGTCGGTCTCCTTGGTGGTGCGTTTCACCGAGCCTTTGCGCATGAAAAGTCCTTAAGCGCCGTCAGTTGCGCGCCTTTTAACAGGGGTGAGCGGGCGACGCCACCGTTTGCGAGGCGGCCCCGGAGCCCCTACATCCCTCGCACACAAGGGGTTCCCAATGTCCGACCAACCCACCTGGCATGGCACTACCATCCTGACCGTCCGCAAGGGCGGCATCGTCGCTGTCGGCGGCGACGGTCAGGTGTCGATCGGCCAGACCATCGTCAAGGCCAACGCCAAAAAGGTGCGCCGGCTGGCCAAAGGCGAGGTGATCGGCGGCTTCGCCGGCGCCACGGCCGATGCCTTCACGCTGTTTGAGCGGCTGGAGACCAAACTTGAGCAATATCCCAGCCAATTGATGCGCGCGGCGGTCGAACTGGCCAAGGACTGGCGCACCGACCGCTATCTGCGCCGCCTAGAGGCGATGATGATCGTCGCCGACAAGGACATCACGCTGATTCTGACCGGCACCGGCGACGTGCTGGAGCCGGAATCCGGCATCGCCGGGATCGGCTCCGGCGGCAATTACGCGCTCGCCGCCGCCCGTGCGCTTGCCGACGGCCCACTGGACGCCGAGGCGATCGTGCGCCGCTCGCTCGATATCGCGGCCGACATTTGCGTCTACACCAACCGCAGTGTCACCCTGGAGACAATGGCGAGCACCTGACCGATGGGCGCAGAGCGCTACGCGTTTCGTCCGATGTCGGCCGCTGACCTAGTGCTGATGCACCGCTGGTTCGCGGCGCCGCATGTCGCCCAATGGTGGCACGACCCCGAGGCATTCGAATTTGTCAGCAGCGACCTCGATCATCCGGACATGGCCCAGTTCATCGTCGCGTCGGAGGACCGTCCTTTCGCCTATCTGCAATGCTACAGGATGAGCGCGTGGCATGACGGCTTCGGTCAACAACCAAAGGGCACGCGCGGGCTCGATCAATTCATCGGCGAGGCGGACATGATCGGACATGGACACGGCGCGGGCTTCATCCGTTCCTTCACGGAGCGGCTACTCGCGGCGGGAACGCCGCGGGTCGTGGTCGATCCAAACCCGCAAAACCCGCGCGCCATTCGCACTTATGAAAAAGCCGGCTTTGTGCGCGACCGGCTGGTCGACACGCCCGATGGCGTCGCGTTGCTGATGGTGCGCGACGCATGAAGATGATCGAGACCCGTGGGATCAAACCACAATATCTCATACTGGCGGTTGCGGCGCTGATCGCGCTCCTTGCGGTGGTGTTATTGACGATGGGACGCGAGCCCATCTGCAAATGTGGTTATGTCAAGCTATGGCATGGCGTGGTGCAGAGTTCGGAGAATTCGCAGCATATCGCGGATTGGTACACCTTCTCTCACATCATTCACGGCTTCCTGTTCTATGGGCTGACCTGGCTGGTCTTTCCGCGCGCTACGCCGCTGGTGACGCGACTGATCGCCGCAATGGTGATCGAAGGTGCGTGGGAAATCGCCGAGAATTCGAGCTTCATCATCGATCGCTACCGCGCCACGACCATCGCGCTCGATTACTTCGGCGATAGTATCGTCAATTCGGTCTCTGACGTCCTCGCGATGATGATCGGCTTCCTGCTGGCACATCGGCTTCCGGTGCTTGTCACCATCGGCCCGGCGCTCGCCATGGAGATCGCGGTCGGGCTGCATATCCGCGACAACCTGACGCTGAACGTCCTGATGCTGCTCTATCCAACCGATGCGGTGCGCCATTGGCAGTCCGGCCCGCCGATCATCTGATGCCAGGCGCTTGTCCCAACCTCAGGACGGATTAACTGTAGGACCATGACGGACTTTTCCCCCCGCGAGATCGTTTCCGAACTCGATCGCTTCATCATCGGCCAGGCCGACGCGAAGCGTGCGGTCGCCATCGCGTTGCGCAACCGCTGGCGTCGGCAGCAGCTCGAAGGCCATCTGCGCGAAGAGGTGATGCCCAAGAACATCCTGATGATCGGGCCCACCGGCGTCGGCAAGACCGAGATTTCGCGGCGCCTTGCAAAACTCGCCAATGCGCCCTTCCTCAAGGTCGAGGCGACCAAGTTCACCGAGGTCGGTTATGTCGGCCGCGACGTCGAGAGCATCATCCGCGACCTGCTCGAAGGCGCGATCGCGATGACGCGCGCCAAGAAACGCAAGGATGTGCAGGCGCGCGCCCAACTCGCGGCAGAAGAGCGCGTGCTCGACGCGCTGGTTGGACCGGGCTCGGGCGCGGCGACGCGCGACAGCTTCCGGCGCAAACTGCGCGCCGGCGAACTCGACGACAAGGAGATCGAGGTCGAGGTGCAATCGTCCGGCGGCGGGATGCCGATGTTCGAGATTCCGGGCATGCCCGGTGCGCAGATGGGCGCGGTCTCGATCGGCGACATTTTCGGCAAGATGGGCGGCCGCACCAAGACACGGCGCATCACCGTTTCCGAATCGCACGACCTGCTGCTGGCGGAAGAATCCGACAAGCTGCTCGACGAAGACCAGCTGGTGCAGGAATCGATCAAGGCGGTGCAGGATGACGGCATCGTCTTCCTCGACGAGATCGACAAAATCTGCGCGCGCGACGGCCGCGCCGGCGCCGATGTGTCGCGCGAGGGCGTGCAGCGCGACCTGCTGCCGCTGATCGAGGGTACCATCGTTTCGACCAAATACGGGCCGGTGAAGACCGATCATATCCTGTTCATCGCATCGGGCGCGTTCCACATTTCCAAGCCGTCCGACCTGCTGCCGGAATTGCAGGGCCGGCTGCCGATCCGCGTCGAGCTGCGTCCGCTCACGCGAGACGATTTCCGCCGTATCCTCACCGAGACCGAGGCGTCGCTGATCAAGCAGAGCATTGCGATGATGGCGACCGAGGGCGTGACGCTGGAGATCACCGGCGACGCCATCGATGCGATCGCGGACCTCGCCGTGACGGTGAATTCCAACGTCGAGAATATCGGGGCGCGTCGCCTGATGACGGTGATGGAGCGCGTGCTCGATGAGATTTCCTTCGCCGCGCCGGACCGTTCCGGCGAGACGGTGATCATCGACGCCGCCTATGTGCACAAGCACATTGGCGATCTGGCGCGGAATGCGGACCTGAGCCGGTTTATTCTCTAGCGTTGCGGCTGCGCCGGATCCGCACATACATGGCGCCCTCGCCGCCATGGCCGACATGCGCGTCTTCGAAGCCGACCACGATCGCGCGGAATTCCGGCAGCCGCAGCCACAGCGGCACCTGCCGGCGCAGCACGCCGCGCTCGCTGCCTTCGCCGCGCAATCCCTTGCCAGTGATCACCAGCACGATCTTGGCGCCGTCACCCTGCGCTCGATGTAGAAATCGCGTCAGCGCAGTGTGAGCCTGATCCTGGGTCATACCGTGCAGGTCGATGCGATCATCGATCGCCTCTGTGCCGCGAACCAGCTTGCGCCGGAATTTCTGTCCGAGCGGCGCGAGCGCCGGTTGCTGCTTGGCCATCGGTGGTTCGCGCGGCGCTGCCACGACTGGCGCGGGCGACGGTTTCTTCACCGGCACGGGGGCTTCCACTGCCGCGGTTTCCTCCTCCGGCTCGGCAGCGTCGCTACGCAGCTTTGCGATGCCGCGCGTCACATCACGCCATAGCGCGCGTTCATCATCGCTCAAGCGCCGGCGCTTGCCGCTCATTTCGGGCCGTCCGATTCGGCCTCATTGGAATCTTTAATCACCGGGCGTGGTCGCGGTAGCGGCACGCCGCGCGCCAATTGGGCGGGATCGAGCGCCTTCGGCACCAGCATGGTGAAGCGGCCGGGATGGCGCAGCCGGCCCGAGATGCTGCCGGCTTCGGCGCCCGGGCCGAAATAGATGTCGGCGCGCGCCGGCCCGACGATCGCAGAGCCGGTGTCCTGACCAACCATCAGGCGGCGGAATTTGTTCTGCGACTTCTCGCTCTCGATCGGCAATTCGGCTTGGACGAAGAACGGCGTGCCATAGACATGGATCGCGCGATCCACCGCGATCGACCGTCCCGCCGTGAGCGGCACGCCCTGCGCGCCGACCGCCTCTTTGTCGGCCGACAGGCCGGTGATGCGAAAGAAAACATAGGAGCGGTTCATGCGCCGCACTTCCTGTGCGCCGTCGGGATTTTCCTTCATCCAGCGGCGGATGCGATCCATGCTCATCTCGTCCCGCGGCACATGGCCGCGTTCGATCAGCGCGCGACCGACCGGGAAATAAGGATAGCCGTTATGCGCGGCATAGTTCAGCCGCGGCATCGTGCCGTCTTCGAGCTTGATCTGGCCTGAGCCCTGAATCTGGATGAACAGCACATCGGTCGGGTGACGCACCCATGCAATCTCCAGCCTCTGGCCATCGAATACACCGTCTTCGATGGCGGCACGGTCGTGATACGGCTCGATCGCCTTCCCCTTGCGGCGGCCGACGAGGCCTTTGTTCGGGAACGCCGCACCGGCCTGCACCGGTGCAGCGGATACCAGGTCCGGCGGCTTGCGATACAGCGGCGTTGAGAATTCCGGACTTGGGAAGCGCGAGCCGTCCACCACCGGTTCGTAATAGCCGGTGAGAAAACCGGCGGCATCGCCGAGCTTGCTGATCTTGACCGGACGGAAATGGGTTTCGAAGAATGTCCGCGCCGCCGCGCCATCGAGTTCGCCCGCGTCGATCGCAAGCCGGCAGATCGGACGCAGCGTCACATAGACCGGACGCCGGTCACGCAGCGCGGCGAGACGAGCGGTGAGCGGCTTGCAGCTTTCGAGAAACGTCCGGAACGCCGCAGCGTGGTCGTCCGTCGCCCAGCCGTCGATATCGGCAAATGAAATCGGCTCGAGCGCGCTGTCCGGAATCCGCAACGCGCCACTGTCGTCGTCAGCGCGCAGCGTTCCGATCGATGCGATGAGAATAGCGGCAGCGAGAAACGCCGGATGGCGCAGTGATCGTCTGGAGCGAGAATGACGCGGTCTATTCCAGGGACTCGGCGTCATCGCCGCTCCGGTCATTCATTGCCCGGCTTCGGTCGCGACCAGCTTCCAGTTCGGGTCGCGTGACGATACGTCGCGCGCGAAAGTCCAGACATCGGTGACATCCGAAACTTTTTCCGCGTTGCCGTCGATCACCACGCCCGCGCGATCACGCGTCGCCGAGATCAGCTGCGATACGAAACGCATCGTCACATGAGCGGTCTGACCGCGCTGCTCCGCGCCGGTGACTTCGGACTTGTCGATTGAGACGAAGCGCGTCTCGACGATTTCGCCGCGCTCCTCGCGTTCGCGAATCGCGGTCTCGAAGCCGTCATAGACCTCCTTCGACAGGAGATTCTTCAAAGAGCGGCGATCGCCTTCGGCATAGGCGGTCACGATCATCTCGTAAGCGCTGCGGGCGCCCTGGATGAATTGATTGGCGTCGAAGCTGCGGTCGGCGCGCACGATGGCATCAAGCCCCGCGGCGACACCCGATCCTGCTTCCGCAACACCTTTCCAACGATCGCTCGGCTCGACCGCTTCCGCTGGGCGCGGCGGAGTCTCGCCGGTCCGGCCAGGCAGCGCCACGACATTATCGCCACCGGATCGCGCGCCTTCCCGCACGGAATAGGGGTTGGGATTGGACGGCGGGCGTTCCCGCCCGGTCCGCTGACCCAAAACGCTCCGCAGCCGCAGGAAAATGAACACGGCCAAAGCCAGAAAGATGATGGTGTAGATATCGAACACGTTTCACATGCTCTCGGGTGGCCGCCGGGCAGTCCGGCGGATCGGCAAGGTCCCCGGGTTCAACCGGCGAAGCAAAAACTAAGTTCCCGCATTATATCTAGGCATGCGACGGACGCGAACCAGAGGCTTTGCATCCCGAATATCGCGTTTTGCTGATGCCGGGCCGAGCTTAGACGATCCCTGCGCTTGCGCCAACATCGCCCGAAAGGATGGGCACTTGCCTATGATTAAATGGATAATATTCGCGTTCCTGAGCCTCCCGGTGGTCGAGATTGCGGCTTTTGTGCTCGTGGCCAAGGCAATCGGGCTGCTTTTGGCGTTCGCATTGCTGATCGGCACCTCTTTGCTGGGAGCCGTGCTGCTGCGCCATTACGGAACCGAGAACCTGGTGCGGCTCAAGGTAGCAGCCGGCGGAAACGTCGAGGCTCTGCGCGTCGATGGCGCCGGCCTGGCCAGTATCCTTGGCGCCGTCCTGCTGGTGCTGCCGGGATTCGTCACCGACCTGCTCGGACTTGCCCTGCTGGCTCCGTCGATCCAGCGGCGGATTTTTCGCGCATTCGGGATCCAGCCGAAGCGGCCGACGTCGGGACCGCCCGGCGTGGTCGACCTCGACCCGGAGGAGTGGCGTCGTGAACGCGATCCGGCCTTGACCGACGCGCGTCCGCCGCAAGATCGGCGCTGAGACCGCCGGCGCTGAGACCACCTGCGCTGCCTTGTTCGGCCCTGGCCCCTGTGTTAGCCACGCGCCGCAACAAATGGCGTCCAAGAGGTTGAGCGATGGCAAACGGCAGCAACGGCAATCCCGCTCCGGAAGGCGTACCTCAGGACGGCCCGCAGCTCACCTGCCTCGCCCAATACATCAAGGATTTCTCGTTCGAGAATCCGAATGCGCCGCGCTCGCTCGGGCCGTTGCAGACCCAGCCTGCGATCAACGTGCAGATCAACGTCAATGCCAACCCGCTCTCCGAGACCGACGTCGAGGTGGCGGTGACCCTCGAAGGCAAAGCCGAAACCAACGGCACGGTGCTCTATAATTTCGAGCTCACCTTTGCCGGTGTCTTCCGCCTACTGAACATCCCGCGCGAGACCGGTCAGCAGATCATCATGGTGGATTGCCCGCATTTGCTGTTCCCGTTCGCCCGCGAGATCATCGCATCGGCGGTGGGAAATAGCGGCTTTCCGCCGCTGCTGCTCGGACCGATCAATTTCTTCGCTTTGTTCCAGCAGCGCGTCGCCGAAACCGCGGGCCAGCAGCCACCAGTGACCCCGGCCGCGAACTAGCTTTTTGTTGGAGCATGGTCTTTTTCGGAAAACCGGTCTCCCACTTTTCCGGATCATGCTCAGGCCGCGTAATCCCGCCAGATCGCGTTGTCGCCGAGCGTCGCG
>CANKHJ010000037.1 GCA_947481635.1 Bradyrhizobiaceae bacterium | reverse complement strand
TGATGGACGCCGTCGCCGCACTCGCACAAGGGATGGTTGTCGCGGCGCAGCCGATGAATCTGCTATTCGCGCTCATCGGCGTGCTGCTCGGCACCGCCGTCGGCGTGCTGCCCGGCATCGGCCCCGCGCTCACCGTCGCGCTGCTGCTGCCGGTGACCTACAAGCTCGACCCCGCCGGCTCGCTGATCATGTTCGCGGGCATTTACTACGGCGGCATGTATGGCGGCTCGACCACCGCGATCCTGATCAACACGCCGGGCGAGAGCGCCTCAATGGCGACCGCGCTCGAAGGCAACAAGATGGCCAAGGCCGGCCGCGGCGGCCCCGCGCTCGCGACCGCGGCGATCGGCTCCTTCGTCGCCGGAACCATCGCAACCATCGGCATCGTGTTCCTGGCGCCGATCCTGGTCGAGGTGGCGATCATGTTCGGCCCGGAGGATTACTTCGCGCTGATGGTCGTCGCTTTCGTCACGGTCTCCGCGACCTTCGGCAATTCGCCAATGCGCGGCCTGACCAGCCTGTTCATCGGCCTCGCGCTCGGCCTCGTCGGTATCGACAAGCTCACCGGCCAGCCGCGCCTGACTTTCGGCATCCCCGAACTGCTCGACGGCATCGAGGTGACGACACTCGCGGTCGGACTCTTCGCGATCGGCGAAGCGCTGCATGTGGCGTCGCGCCGGAACAAGGACGCGGACAAGATCGAGCCGGTACGCGGCTCGCTGTGGATGACGCGCGAAGACTGGCGCCGCTCGTGGAAGCCGTGGCTGCGCGGCGTCGCCTTCGGCTTTCCGATCGGCGCGCTGCCGGCGGGCGGCGCCGAGATCCCCACCTTCCTGTCCTATTCCACCGAGCGGCGGCTAACCAAACATCCGGAAGAATTCGGTCACGGTGCGATTGAAGGCGTCGCCGGGCCGGAGGCTGCGAACAACGCGTCGGCGGCCGGAACGCTGGTACCGCTGCTCACGCTCGGCCTGCCGACCTCGGCCACCGCCGCAATGATGCTCGCGGGATTCCAGCAATACGGCCTCAACCCCGGCCCGCTGCTATTCGCCGAAAAGCCGGAACTGGTCTGGGGGCTGATCGCCAGCCTGTTCATCGCCAACGCGATGCTGCTGGTGCTCAACCTCCCGCTGGTCGGCCTATGGGTGCGCCTGCTCGCGATCCCGCAACACTGGCTCTATGCCGGCATTTTAGTGTTTGCGACCATGGGCACGATCGCCGCCAAGCCATCGGTGGTGGAACTTGCCATGCTGGCGGTGTTCGGCCTGCTCGGTTTCCTGATGCGGCGTTTCGATTTTCCGATCGCGCCGGTGGTCATTGGGCTGATCCTCGGCCCGGCGGCGGAAGCCCAATTGCGCCGCGCGCTCTCGATCAGCCTAGGCGACCCGCTGATGCTGGTGCAGAGCCCGATTTCGGCGATCCTGCTCACGATCGCGCTGGGGGCCTTGATCGCACCCTATGCCCTGCGCGGGCTGAGCAGATTGCGGCAGGCCGACGACTAGATGGAGCCGGACGTTTCTGGTCCGCCCAACCGATTATTAATGCTTCGTTGCTAACGCTCGACGGGTCTCTGGAGCGCCCGGCGTGGCATTAACGAGTTCCGAACAGGTATTTCGCCCCCCAGGCCTGCGCGCGCGCATCGTTGACCTGATGCGCGGCGAGCACACGCTGATGCAGCGGCTTGCCGGCGCTGCCTTCCTGACGCGCGTCGCGAGCGCGGTGGTCGCCTTCGGTTCGCAGATCCTGCTGGCGCGCTGGATGGGCAGCCACGAATTCGGCATCTACATCTATGTCTGGACCTGGGCCTTGCTGTTCGGTCAGGCGATCGATTTCGGCCTGGCGCAAAGCGCGCAGCGCTTCATTCCCGAATACATCACCCGCAACACGCCGGCGCTGCTGCGCGGCTATCTGTTCGCGAGCCGCTGGATGTGCATCGGCCTGTCCATATTGGTCGCGATCCTCTGCGCGGTTGCGATCCGGATCGCCGAACCCTGGCTGAGCCCCTATCTCGTCGTGCCGCTTTATCTCGTCTGCATGATCCTGCCGGCTTATGGCTTCGCCAACGTGCAGGACGGCATTGCGCGATCCTATGACTGGGTCACGCTGGCCTTCGTGCCGAGCTTCCTGCTGCGGCAGTTGCTGATCACCGGCCTTGCCGCCGCCACCTATGCGCTCGGCCTCGGCGTCGATGCGGTGACGGTGACGATCATCTCAGGCATTGCGATCTGGGTCGCGGTGATCGGCCAGGCCCTGGTGCTCAACCGCCGCCTTCGCGTCCAGGTACCGCCTGGACCGCGGGTCTACGAAATCCGCACCTGGCTTGCGACCTCGCTGCCGATCCTGCTGGTCGAAGGCTTCTATCTATTGCTCGCCTACACCGACATCCTGGTGATGCACTTCTTCGTCGCGCCGCAAGAAGCCGCCGTCTATTACGCCGCGGCAAAGACGCTCGCTTTGGTGTCATTCATCTCGTGGGCGATTGCGGCGACCGCGGCGCATCGTTTCAGCGCCCTTCACGCGGCGGGTGATCGCGGCGCGCTCGCCGCCTTCCTCGCGACCACAATCCGCTGGACCTTCTGGCCGTCGCTGATGGCGACCTTGCTACTGCTGCTGATCGGCAAGCAGGTGCTGCAATTATTCGGCACGGATTTCGCGAGCGGCTATCACTTCATGGCCATCCTCTCGATCGGCCTGCTGGCGCGCTCCGCGCTCGGCCCGGTCGAGAAGCTGCTCAACATGCTGGGCGAGCAAAGGCTTTGCGCATTGGTCTATGCCGGCGCATTCCTGATCAACCTGTTGCTGTGCCTGCTGTTGATCCCGGTCTTAGGCGCAGTTGGCGCGGCGATCGCGACTACCGTGGCACTGGTGGCCGAATGCATTCTGCTGTTCTTCGTCACGCGTAGGCGACTGGGCTTCCACGTCTTCATCTGGGGCAATCCAACTCAAATCTAGCGCTGGATCAGCTCGCTCGGTTATGCCCATTCCCGCAATAGCCTGCGGATCACCTTGCCGGTGGTGGTCATCGGCATCGCTTCGATGAAGGCGACCTCGCGCGGATATTCATGCGCCGAGAGCCGCTGCTTGACAAACGCCTGGATCTCGCTCGCGAGTTCGTCGGTCGCCGCATAGCGCGGCTTGAGCACGATGAACGCCTTCACGATCTCGGTGCGTAGCGGGTCGGGTTTGCCGATCGCGGCGGCGAGCGCCACTGCGGGATGGCGGATCAGGCAATCCTCGATCTCGCCTGGGCCGATGCGATAGCCGGCCGACGTGATGACGTCGTCGTTGCGGCCGACGAACTGCACATAGCCGTCGTCATCGGACATGCCCTGGTCGCCGGTGATCATCCAGTCGCCGATGAATTTCTCGCGCGTCGCATCGGGCTTGTCCCAGTATTCGAGGAACATCACCGGGTCCGGCCGCCGCACCGCGATCTGCCCGAGTTCGCCTGGCTTGCACAGCGACCCGTCGACCCGGATCACGCCGACCACGTGGCCCGGCACCGGCTTACCGATGACGCCGGATTTCGCGACGCCAATCGCGGCGCAAGCCGAAAGCACCAGGTTGCATTCGGTCTGGCCGTAGAATTCATTGATGGTCAGCCCGAGCGCGGAGCGGCCCCAATCATATGTCTCTGCGCCAAGCGCTTCGCCCCCGGAACCGACGGTACGCAAGCGGATGTCGTGCCGTCCCTGCGGCGATGGCGCCGAGCGCAGCATCCGCAGCGCGGTCGGCGGGATGAAGGCGTTGCGCACCTCAAGGCGCGCCATCAACGCGAAGGCCTCGTCGGGATCGAACTTGTCGAATTTCCGTGCCACCACCGGCACGCCGTAATGCAGCCCGGGCAGCAGCACGTTGAGCAGGCCGCCGGCCCAGGCCCAGTCGGCCGGTGTCCAGAGCCGGTCGCCCGGCTGCGGCAGGAATTCGTGCGGCATCTCGATTCCGGGCAGATGGCCGAGCAGCACGCGATGCGCATGCAATGCGCCTTTCGGCTGGCCGGTCGTTCCCGAGGTATAGATCATCATCGCCGGATCATCGGCCGAGGTGACCAAAGGCGTGAAATCGGATGAGGCACGCGCCAGCGCATCCTGCAGGCCGAGCGCACCATCCGCCGCGCCGTCGAGCGACAGCACCAGCGACAGCTTCGGTGCCGCGTCGCGCGCCTGAGACAATTTCTCCAGGCCTTGCGCGTTGGTGATCAGCGCCTTGGCGCCGGAATTCTGCAACCGATAGGACAACGCATCGACGCCGAACAGGATCGCCAGCGGCAGAGCGATCGCGCCGAGCTTGTAGATCGCGATATGCGCGGCCGCGACCTCCGGCGTCTGCGGCAGCAGGATCGCAACCCGATCGCCACGCGTCACGCCATGGGCGCGCAACACATTGGCAAGGCGGTTGGACTCGTCGCGCAGCGCGCCGTAGGTGACCGCATCGGTCGCGCCGTCCGGCTGGACATGCAGGATCGCGACACGTGCCGGATCGGCTTGCGCCCAGCGGTCGCAGACATCGACGCCGATATTGTAATGCGCCGGGATACGCCACCGGAAGCCGGCATAGAGCGCATCATAGGAGCGGGCATCGGGCAGAGCGCGGAGGTTTTGCACGCGGCGGAAGCTAGTTCGCGCCGCGGCGAAGGTCCAGTCTTGTGCCTTGCCGTCTACCTGCGGTCGGCGGGCGCGGCGAGGATCAGCGTCCAATACACCTTGTATTTCGACTTTGGGTTATAGGCCGTGGCGATGCCGATGCGGGTCGCGCCCGCCATCAGCATGTTGGCGCGGTGCCCGGGAGAATCGCGCCAGCCCGAGAATGCCTCCGCCAGCGTGTGATAGCCCGCGCCGATATTTTCCGAAGCGAGCTTCGCGTCATAGCCGCCGGCCTTCAGCCGGGCGCCCAGCGAACGCACCAGGTCATGATCCAGCTTGTCGCGTGCGGCCATGGCGCGAGACTGTTCGGCAGCGAGCTTGTCGAGATCGGCGTCCAGGACTACGGCGCCGAGGCCGTTATTCTGGCGATAGCCGGAGATCATCGAGGCCGCGGCCTTGCCGTCCACGTCGACATTCGCCTGAGCCATCGATTGGTAGAAGCTCGGCTGCGTCGCCGAAGGCGGATCGCGATCAACCCCGCAGCCGGCGATCATCAGGATCATCGCGGCAACGGCGCCTGCGCGCGCCAGCATCATGTGCGTCAAAGGACAGGACTCCGATTCGTTGCCACGAACTTAGACCATGCGGCGCTGTGTACGCCAAACAGGGCGCCATTAAGTCTTCGTTAGCGAATGACCGCCGGAAGTCGATGAAAAATTAACCACAAACATACCGGTTCCACATACCGTGCGATGTTGACGCAAACTGCGAAAAGAACCTCATGGCCTCCACCGCGAAGCGCATCCCCTCCGAGTTCCGTCGGGGCTTGATTTCGTGGAGCGGGCTGGCTTGCTATCTCACCAGCGTCGCGATCCTCAGCAGCTACGGCAGCCAGTGGGTGATCACGTGGCTTTCCGGATTGGGGCCGCTCGCAGCCGCGGCCGTCATCAGCATTCCCGTGGGTCTCGCCTGCACGGCAGTGGTCGGCACCCTGGTCGGCAACGTCATGCGCAAACGCAGCCGGCAATTGATCGACGTGCTCGACAACATGTCGCAAGCGCTGTGTGTCGTGGATTCATCGGCGCGGCTGGTGTTTTACAATCAGGGCTATGTCGAGATGTGCAAGCTTCCGGCCGACCGGATCTGGCCGGGCCGCCCGATGCGCGACCTGCTGGAAGAGCGCCGTTCGGTCGGCACCTTTTCCGGTGATTCAGATCAATACATCGCGGACTGCAAGCGCCGGATCGCCGAGGGACGCATCGGACAGGTGATGCTGGAGCGCAACGGAAGGACTTTCTCGGTGATGGAACGGCCGATGCCAGGCGGCGCCGGCTGGGTTGCGACCCACCAGGACATCACCGAACAGCGCCGGGCCGAGCACGAACGCGCCGCGATGATCGAGCAGGAGCAGCGCCGCAGCGTGATCGACGCGGCGATCCTCTCGTTCCGCCATCAGGTCGAGGCGATGCTCAAGACCGTGAGCGACAGCGCCGGAACGATGCGTTCGACCGCGACCGCGCTATTCGCTGCCTCGCGGCAGACCAACCAGCGCGTCGAAGGCGCGGTGCATACTTCCAACGACGCCTCGAACAACGTCGATTCGGCGGCCTATGCGGCCGATGAATTGTCGTCATCGATCGCCGAGATCAGCCGCCAGCTCAGCCAGACCAACGACGTGGTGCGCACTGCCGCGGCGGAAGCGCAATCGACCAACACCGAGATCAGCGGCCTCGCCACCGCGGCGCAGAAGATCGGCGACGTGGTGAAGATGATCCAGGACATTGCCGGCCAGACCAACTTGCTGGCGCTCAATGCCACGATCGAGGCGGCACGCGCGGGCGAGGCCGGACGTGGCTTTGCGGTCGTCGCCTCCGAAGTCAAATCGCTCGCAGTGCAGACCGCCAAGGCCACCGAAGAGATCGCGGGACAGATCGCCGCGGTGCAGGCATCGTCGACGGAAGTGGTCGAAGCGATCCGCCTCCTCGCCGACCGCATGCAGGAGATCAACCACTATTCCTCGGCCGTCGCGGCTTCGCTGCAGCAGCAGAATGCGGCGACCGGAGAGATCACGCAGAACGTCTCCAGCGCGGCGCGCGGCACCAAGGCGATCGTTGCGACGCTGAACGATGTCGCGGGAGCGGCGATCGAGACGCGCAAATCAGCCGAGACCATGCTATCCGCATCGGAAGCCGTCGAGACCGCGGCCGACAACCTGCGCGCCGAGGTACACAGCTTCCTGCAGAAAGTGGCGGTCTAGGCCTCCAATACTCGGTCGTCATGCCCGCGAAGGCGGGCATCCAGTAATCCATGTCTTATCGATAGGTCTCGGAGTACAGGGTCCCCGCTTTCACGGGACGACAGCCTCGGAACCGTCAGAAAAATGCGCGGCTCGCCAGCCGGCTCAGCAGATAGAACACCGCGGCAAGCGCCGCTGACGCCGGGATCGTGATCACCCAGGCGGTGACGATACCGTTCGCAATGTTCCAGCGCACCGCCGACACACGCTTTGCCGAGCCGACGCCGACAATCGCGCCGGTGATGGTATGCGTGGTGGAAACCGGGATGCCGAGCCAGGTCGCACCGAATAGCGTGATTGCACCGCCGGTTTCGGCGCAAAATCCCTGCATCGGTGACAACCGCGTGATCTTCGAGCCCATCGTCTTCACAATGCGCCAGCCGCCGACCAGCGTGCCGAGCCCCATCGCCGCCTGGCAGGAAATCACCACCCAGAACGGCACATAAAAGCTCTCGCCGAGATAGCCCTGCGAAAACAGCAGCACCGCGATGATGCCCATGGTCTTCTGCGCATCATTGCCGCCATGGCCGAGCGAGTAGAGCGACGCCGAGACGAACTGGCACATGCGGAAATGGCTGTCCACGACGAACGGGCTCGAGCCGACATTGATCCACGACACGACGAGCATCAGCACCATCGCGAGAACCAGCCCGATCAGCGGCGAGGCGACGATCGCGATCGCGGTCTTGATCAGGCCGGACCAGACGATGCCGGTCAGCCCCGCCTTGACCAGCCCGGCGCCGACCAGCCCGCCGATCAGCGCATGCGAACTCGACGACGGAATGCCGAGATGCCAGGTGACCAGATTCCAGACGATCGCGCCGGACAGCGCGCCAAAGATCACATAGCTGTCGACGATATTGGCGCTGACGATGCCGACACCGAGCGTTTCGGCGACATGCAGGCCGAAGAACAGGAACGCGATAAAATTGAAGAAAGCGGCCCAAACCACCGCCGCCTGCGGACGCAAGACTCGGGTCGAGACGATGGTGGCGATGGAATTCGCGGCGTCGTGCAGGCCGTTCAACATGTCGAACAGCAACGCCACCACGATCAGTCCGACCAGGATCGGGAACGCGATCGCGACTTCATTCACGACCGGCGCGCTCCTTCAAAGACGGAGCAGACGTCAGAGTCCGCGGTGGCAGCACCATCACACGTTCTCGATCACGATGCCTTGGATTTCGTTGGCGACGTCGTCGAAGCGATCCATCACCTTCTCGAGGTGGTCGTAAATCTCGTTGCCGATGATGAATGCCATCGCATTGCCCGCAGGGGCATGGGTCTCAAATAATTCCTTCAGGCCGGCGTCATGCAGATCGTCGGCGCGGCCCTCGAGATGCGACACCTGTTCCGCAATCGCGCTGATCCGCGTCGCCTCCTTGCTGACCGATTGCAGCAACGGCAGCGCCTCCTCGATCAGCTTGGCGGACTTGACGATGGCATCGGCCATCTCGCGCATCTGCGGCGTGAACTCGCGCACATTGAACAAGATCACGCCCTTCGCGGTCTTCTGCATCTGGTCGATGCTGTTGTCCATTGAGGTGATCAGCCCCTGGATGCTGCTGCGGTCGAATGGCGTGATGAAGGTGCGGCGCACCGCGATCAGCACCTCGCGCGTGACGCCGTCGGCGTCGTTCTCGCGTTCCATCACGGTGCGGTAATGGCGCGGAATGGAATCGCCGCCGTCCAGCATGGCGCGCAGTGCTTCCGCCCCCGCGACGACAAAATGTGAGTGTCGCGCGAACAGATCGAAGAAGCGATCTTCCCGCGGCATCAGCTTTTGGAACCAGCGCAGCATGGAGTCCCCGTCCAGGGCGCAATGCCCAGCCCAGCGCCTTCTAGCAGGCCGAGGTCCGGTTGGCCCAGGGCGGCCCAAAGAATCCACAGGGACTGCCGCCGTGAGTTCCCCTTCGCCGCACGAGAGCGCCGCAACGTGTTGCAACATTAAGGAAATTTCATGCGCCAAGCGGTTTACGGCGCTGTGTCCCTCATGCCACGTTGGGGAAATGCAGACGGCTTTGCAGCTTTCCGTGGTGTTACCCGCCCGCCGGGCTGGTAGGTTCACGGAGAAACTGACGATGGCGGTCCTTGTGGCGTCACGCGTGATCGCCAGAAGGGCTCGGTGGGGTTGTAGCGTCAGAGGCTGTTGCGTTTGTGGGGTTGGGGATGAGTCAAGTAATGCGCGCGTCCAGGTTCGACGTTTCCGCGGCGAGCGCGCGCCGTTACACCGTCCTGCTTTGGGGACCCGCACTCGTGTCCATGCTGTCCGGTTGCATGCTCGGAGGTGACCGGCTCGACCTCGCGGTCGATATCCCGCCGGCGTATCGTGCGGCTCACGGCCCCGCTTATGCGGCACCGCCGGCGCTCGACTGGTGGGGCGCATTCCGTTCGGGCGAACTCACCGCGCTGATCCAGGAAGCGCAGGCCTCCAACCTCGACGTCGCGGCCGCCACCGCCCGCATCACCCAGGCGGACGCGCTGGCGCGCATCGCCGGCGCCGCGCTGCTTCCGACCGTGAATTTAAGCGGCAGTGCGACCCGTTCGAAATCATCGAGCGCCAGTTCGACCGGAATACCGACGGCTTTGGGTGGCGGATCGAGCGAACGCGACAGCTACAGCGCCTCGCTGTCCGGCAGCTACGAGATCGACTTCTGGGGCAAGAACCGCGCCGCCTCGCGCGCGGCCGAGGAGAATGCGGTTGCCACCCGCTACGCCCAGGACGTGATCAACGTCACCACCATGGCGGCTGTCGCCAACGCCTATTTCCAGGTCCTGACGGCGCAGGAGCGCCTTGCTGCGGCCCGACGTAACCTTTCCAGCGGCGTGCGCGTGCTCGACCTGATCAAACAACGCGTCGATGCCGGCACCGCCTCCGCGCTGGAAACCGCGACACAGGAAGGTCTCGTCGCCACCGTGCGCGCGGCTTTGCCGCTGCTCGAACAGACGTTGCAGCAGAACCGCGTCGCGCTCGGCGTGCTGATCGGCCGCCCACCGGAATACCTGCGCGTCCGCGGCGGCAGCCTTTATCGCCTTGCCGTCCCGCGCATCACGCCGGGCGTGCCGGCCGATCTGCTGCTGCAGCGCCCCGATATCCGTCAGGCCGAAGCGGCGCTCGCCGGCGCGCAGGCCAATGTCGAAGTCGCGCGCGCGCAGATGCTGCCGAGCATCTCGCTGACCGCGCAGGGCGGCTATCAGAGCGCGCTCGTGAGCACGTTGTTCACGCCGGACGCGGCGTTCTATTCGATCGCGGCGAGCCTCGCGCAGCCGATCTTCGACGGCTTCAGGCTGCAGGGAAATCTCGAACAGCAGCAGGGACGCCAGATCGAGCTGCTGCAGCTCTACCGCAAGGCGATCGTCGCCGGCTTCGGCGACGTGGAGAACGCGCTGATCGCCGTGCAGCAATCCGCAGTGCGCGAGCGGCTGCAGCGTGACGTACTCGATGCGTCGCGCCGCGCCTTCACGATCGTGGATACGCGGCTGACCGAAGGCACCGTCGATCTGATCACCGTGCTGACCACGCAGCAAAATCTGATCCAGGCGGAAGACAATCTCGCCACCGCCCGGCTTGCGCGCCTGCAAGCCGTGGTGAGTCTGTTTCAGGCACTCGGCGGCGGCTGGACGCCGGCGCCGTTGACGCGATCCGCCAAGCTTCAATGACCAGACGCCAGACCGCGACAGGACTCATCGCAATCCTCGTCATCGCGGTCGCGGCGTATTTCTATTGGCCGTTCGGACAATCGACCGGTCAACAGACCGGGCAGTCTGGGCAACAACCGCAAAAAGGCGTGCAGCAATTCGGCAAAGGCCCCGGCGCGAAGGGCGGCCAGTTCGGCGGAGCGTTCCGCGGCGGCAATGCCGAACCGGCGCCGGTGCTGGTGACGGCGGCGCGCCTCGCCGACGTGCCGGTCTATCTCGACGGCGTCGGCACCGCGCGCGCACGCAACACCGTGACGGTGAAACCGCAGGTCGACGGCAAGCTGGTCAGCATCCTGTTCAAGGAAGGCCAGGAGGTGCAGCGCGGCGACGTGCTGGCGCGCATCGACCCGACCACCTATCAGGCGCAGCTCGACCAGGCCGTCGCCAAGAAGGCGCAGGACGAGGCGCAGCTCGCCAATGCGCGGCTCGACCTCGAGCGCTTCACGCGCCTGTCGGTCTCGAACGCCGCCACCAAGCAGCAGCTCGATACCCAGCAGGCGATGGTGAACCAGCTCGAAGCGCTGGTGAAGATCGACCAGGCCTCGATCGACAATGTGCGCGCGATCCTCAACTACACCAACGTCACCGCCCCGATCTCGGGCCGCACCGGCATCCGCCAGGTCGACGAAGGCAACCTGGTGCGCGCCTCGGACACTACCGGCCTCGTCGTCATCACGGAACTCAAGCCGATCTCGGTATTCTTCAACCTGCCGCAGCAGCAGATCCGCCAGGTCAACAAGGGTATGGCCGGGGGCGTGCTGCAGGTCGAAGCGCTCGCCTCGGACAGCCCGGCCGTGCTCGATCGCGGCATGCTGCTGGTGGTCGATAATCAGGTCGACCAGACCACCGGCACCGTGAAGCTGCGCGCCGAATTCCCGAATGCCGAGATGCAGCTCTGGCCCGGCCAGTTCGTCAACGTGCGCCTGCTGATCGACACGCTCAAGCAGGTCGTGGTGGTGCCGACCAGCGCAGTGCAGCGTGGGCCGGACGGTACCTTCGTGTTCATCGCGCGCGATGACGAGACCGTCGCGCTGCGTCCCGTGACCGTCACCCAGCAGGACGATGTGCGCAGCGTCGTCGACAAAGGCCTGCAGAACGGCGAGCGCGTCGTCACCGCCGGTTTCTCGCGGCTCGCGGAAGGCAGCCGCATCCGCCCGACGCTTGCCGACGAGAACGGCCAGCCGGTCAGCGGCGCCACGCCTCCCGCCGCCGCGCCGCGTCAGGGCATTCCTGAAGCCGGCCGCGGCGATCGCCGCAGACCGCAGAAAGGCTCCGGCACGACCGGCGCAGCCACGCCCGCGCCGGGAGCCGCGACTGCGGCACCGGGCGCGCCGCCATGACGACGACGTCCAACGCCGCAGCGCCCGAGCCGGTTTCCGCCAACCTCACCACCAGCGTCTCGTCGCCCTTCGTCCACCGCCCGATCGCGACCTCGCTGCTCGGCGTCGCCGTGATGCTCGGCGGCCTGCTCGGCTATTGGTGGCTGCCGGTCTCGTCGCTGCCGAATGTCGATTTCCCGACCATCCAGGTGACCACCCAATTGCCGGGCGGCAATCCCGACACGATCGCCTCGCTGGTGACGGCGCCGCTGGAGCGGCAATTCGGACAGATCCCATCGCTGCAGACGATGACCTCGGCGAGTTCCTACGGCATCAGCCAGATCACGCTGCAATTCGACCTCGACCGCAACATCGACGCGGCCGCGCAGGACATCCAGGCGGCGATCAACGCGGCCGGCTCGACGCTGCCGCGCACCCTGCCCTACCCTCCGACCTATTCGAAGGTGAACCCGGCCGACGCGCCGATCGTGACGCTGGCGCTCACCTCCGACACCCAATCGTTACGGCAATTGAGCGACATCGCCGACACCATGATGGCGCAGCGGCTGAGCGAGGTGACCGGCGTCGGCCGCGTCTCGATCCAGGGCGGCATCCGGCCGGCGGTGCGCATCCAGGTGGATCTCGCGCGGCTCGCCAATTACGGCATCGGCCTCGAGGACGTGCGCACCGTCATCGTCGGCGCCAACGTGGCAGGACCGAAGGGCTCGCTCGACGGCGCGCACCAATCCTACACCATCGCGTCGAACGATCAACTCACCGGCGCGGACGCTTACAAAGACGTGGTGGTCGCCTACCGCAACAATGCCCCAGTGCTGCTCGGCGACGTCGCGGACATCATTGACGGCCTGGAGAATAGCCGCGTCGGCGGTTTCTATCTGGGTAAGCCGGCGGTGATCATCGACGTGCAGCGCCAGCCCGGCGCCAACGTGATCCAGACCGTGGAGCGGGTGCGCGCCGAACTGCCGCGACTGGAACGCTCGATGCCGACCGGCGTCACCCTCACCGTGGTGCATGACCGCACCGACACGATCCGGGCTTCGATCCGCGACGTGCAATTCACGCTGGTGCTGAGCGTCGCGCTGGTGATCCTGGTGGTGTTCGTGTTTCTGCGCACCGTGCGCGCTACCATCATCGCGGGCGTGGCGCTGCCGCTGTCGCTGATCGCGACCTTCGGCGTGATGTGGTTCTGCGGCTTCTCGCTCGACAATCTCTCCTTGATGGCGCTGACCATCGGCACTGGCTTCGTCGTCGACGATGCGATCGTGATGATCGAGAACATCGTGCGCCACATGGAGGAAGGCGAAGATCCGTTCGCGGCGGCACTGAAAGGCGCGAAGGAGATCGGCTTCACGGTAATTTCGCTGACCATGTCGCTGGTCGCGGTGTTCATTCCGCTGCTGTTCATGACCGGACTGGTCGGCCGCATGTTCCGCGAATTCGCGCTGACGCTGACCATCGCGGTGGTGGTCTCGGCCGTGGTGTCGCTGACCTTGACGCCGATGATGTGCAGCCGCCTGCTGCGCCACGAATCCACCACCGGCCGCATCGCGGGACTGAAGCGGCGCTTCGAGAACGCGGTGGACTGGACCATCGAACGCTATCGCCGCAGCCTCGAATGGGTGCTGCGTCATGAGACGATGACGCTGCTGGTGACGGTGGCGACGCTGGCGGCCACGGTGTGGCTCTACCTCATCATCCCGAAGGGATTCCTGCCGCCGCAGGATACCGGCCTGATCATCGGCGTGATGGAAGGCGGACAGGACGTCTCCTTTGCCGAGATGCAGCGGCTGCAGGAACGCGTCGAGGTGGCTTTACGCGGCGACCCCGACGTCAACGGCGTGGTCTCGGTGATCGGCGCGACGCCAGCGAATGCGACGCCGAATGCCGGACGCCTGATGATCACGCTCAAGCCGCGCAACCAGCGCAAAGCCGTCGTGAGCGAGATCGTGCCGCGGCTGGAACAGCGCGTCGCTTCGCTGCCGGGCGTCGTGGTCTATTTCCTGCCGGTGCAGGATATTCAGATCGGCACCCGCGCGAGCCGCGCGCAGTATCAATACACGCTTACCGGTACCGACGCGAAAGAGATCTCCGACTGGGCGGACAGGCTGGCGCAGACATTGCAAACCGCCTGGTCGATGCGCGACGTCGCCTCGGAGGCGCAGGACGAGGGTCTGCGCATGATGGTGCATGTCGACCGCGAGAAGGCCGGCCGGCTCGGCGTCTCGATGCAGGCGGTGAACGACACCCTCAACAACGCGTTCGGACAGCGCCAGATTTCGACAATCTATGCGCAGGCGAACCAGTATCGGGTGATCCTCGAAGCCAAGCCGGAATACCAGAACGACACCGCATCGCTCGGCAAGCTCTACGTGTCGGGTGCCGCGGGCGTGCAGGTGCCGCTGACCTCCTTCGCGCGCTTCGAGCATACCTCGGCGCCATTGCTGGTGGCTCATCAGGACCAGTTCCCGGCAGTGACGATCAGCTTCAACCTCGCGCCCGGCGCGGCGCTGAGCGACGCTGTCGAGGCGATCAATGCGGCCGAGCAAGCGACCGGCATGCCGTCATCGGTCACCGGCGTCTATTCCGGCGATGCGGCGGAATTCGCGAAATCGCTGGCCGGCGAGCCGTGGCTGATCCTCGCCGCGGCGATCACGATCTATATCGTGCTCGGCGTCTTGTATGAGAGCTTCATCCATCCACTGACCATCTTGTCGACTTTGCCCTCGGCCGGCGTTGGCGCGCTGCTGGCGCTGATGGCGTTCGGCTATGACCTGTCGGTGGTGGCGCTGATCGGCATCGTGCTGCTGATGGGCATCGTGAAGAAGAACGCGATCATGATGATCGACTTCGCGCTCGATGCCGAACGTACCCAGGGCATGAGCCCGCGCGATTCGATCGTACAGGCGTCGCTGCTGCGCTTCCGCCCGATCATGATGACCACGCTGGCCGCGCTGTTCGGCGCGATCCCGCTGGCGGTCGAAGGCGGAACCGGCTCCGAACTGCGCAATCCGCTCGGCGTCACCATCATCGGCGGGCTGCTGCTGTCGCAAATGCTGACGCTCTACACCACGCCGGTGATCTATCTTGCGATGGAGCGGCTGCGCGAACGCTGGTTCGGCCCGAATACACACACGACCCAATTGACGCTGCCACTGCCCACCGATGACGCGCCGCAGCGTCACGCCGCGGAGTGACGGGATGAATTTCTCCGCACCATTCATCCGCAGGCCGATCGGCACCGCGTTGCTGGCGATCGGGCTGTTTCTGGTGGGCGCGACCGCCTACCGCTTCCTGCCGGTGCAGAGCATGCCGTCGGTGGATTTCCCGACCATCCGCGTCAATGCCAGCCGGCCCGGCGCCGACCCCGAAACCATGGCGGCGACCGTGGCCGCGCCGATCGAGCGCCGCCTCGCCGAGATCGCCGGAGTGGTGGAGTTGACCTCGCGCTCCTCGCTCGGCTCCACCAGCATTTCGGTGCAGTTCGACATCAACCGCGATATCGACGGCGCCGCACGCGACGTCCAGGCGGCGCTCAATGCCGCGCTCGCCGACCTGCCGGTGGACCTGCCGTCGCGGCCGAATTTCCGCAAGGCCAATCCGGCCGCCGCGCCGATCCTGATCCTGGCTTTGACGTCAAAGACCATCTCACCGAGCGCGATCTATGACGCCGCCGATTCGGTGATGGCGCAGCGTCTTTCGCAGGTCGAGGGCGTCGCCGAGGTGACCGTCAACGGCGCCGAACAGCCCGCGGTGCGCATCCGCGTCAATCCGGTGGCGCTGTCGACGATGGGCCTCTCGATGGACGACGTCCGCACCGCCATCGCCAATACCAACGCGGCGGGACCGACCGGCGTGTTCGACGGCGACCGTCGCGCGATCACCATCGCCACCAGCGACCAGCTTCGCACCGCCTCGCAATATGAACCGCTGGTGGTGAAAACCATCAACGGCACTGTGGTGCGGCTCTCCGCGATCGCGTCGGTCGAACCGGGCGTGCGCAACAGCCGCTCATTCTCCTGGTTCAACCGCCAGCCTTCGGTGCTGCTGGTGGTGACCAAGCAAGGCAACGCCAACGTCATCGAGACCGTGGACCGCATTCACGAGTTGATCCCCGAATTGAAGAAATGGATTCCCGCCGGGATCGATGTCTCGGTGCTGTCGGACCGCACTACCACCATCCGCGCCAGCGTGTTCGACATGCAGCTGACGCTGCTGGCGACGTCGATCCTGGTGATGATGGTGGTGTTCGTGTTCCTGCGCCGCGCCGCCGCCACCCTGGCGGCCGGCGTCACCGTGCCGCTGTCGCTCGCCGGCACCTGCGCGGCGATGTGGGCGGCCGGGTTCTCGATCGACAACCTGTCACTGATGGCGCTCGCGGTGTCGGTCGGCTTCGTGGTGGACGACGCGATCGTGATGATCGAGAACGTGTTCCGCAACCTGGAGAAGGGATTGCGTCCGTTGGAAGCCGCGCTGGCGGCGTCGAAACAGATCTGGTTCACGGTGGTGTCGATCAGCATATCGCTGATCGCCGCGTTCATCCCGCTGCTGTTCATGGGAGGCGTGGTCGGGCGTATCTTTCGCGAATTCTCGGTGACGTTGGCCTTTGCGATTGCGATCTCCTGCGCGATCTCGCTTTCAGTCACGCCGATGATCTGCGCTCATTTCGTGCGCAACCCGCCAAGCCGCGATGCCACCTGGTTCGACCGCCTGGTAGAACGCGTGCTCGGCGCGATGACCACCGCTTATGCGCGCACGCTCGCCGTGGTGCTGCATTGGCGCTGGATCACCATGCTGGTCATGGTCGCGACGCTCGGTCTCACCGTCACGCTCTATATCAAGGCGCCGAAGGGCTATTTCCCGCAGGACGACACCGGACTGGTGTTCGGCTCGACCCAGGCATCGACCGACATCTCTTTCGAGGCGATGGCCGAGTTGCAACAGCGGGCGACCGACATCGTATCGGCCGACCCGGCGATCGCCGCGGTCGGATCGTCGATCGGCGGCGGCATGGGTTCGGTCAATCGCGGCACGCTGTTCATCAGCCTGAAGCCACCGAGCCAGCGCGAACCGACGCAGCGCGTGCTGGCGCGCCTGCGCCTGGCGACGTCGAACGTGCCGGGCTTGCGCGTCTTCATGTTCCCGATGCAGGACGTGCGCGCCGGCGCGCGCCAAAGCGACTCGACTTATCAATTCACGCTGTGGAGCCCCGACATCAAGCAGTTGCAGGAATGGGCGCCGAAGGTGAACGACAAGATCAAAACCGTGCCCGGCCTGATCGACGTCAGCAACGACCGCGAACAGGGCGGGCTGCAGGCCAATGTCGTGATCGACCGGACCGCCGCCGCGCGGCTCGGCGTCAGCATCCAGGCGATCAACAATGCGTTGAACAATTCCTTCTCGCAGCGTCAGATTTCGACCGTCTATACCCAGCGCAACCAGTATCGCGTGATCCTGGAGGTCGACCCGCGCTACCAGCGCGATCCGAATGATCTTGAGAAGGTGTTCGTGCCGGGCCCTGGTGGGGTGCAGGTGCCGCTCTCAGCGGTGGTGAAAATCGAGCGCGGCCTCGCGCCGCTGGTGATCAATCACCAGGGCCAGTTCCCTTCGCTCACGGTGTCGTTCGGGCTCGATGAGGATGTCACGCTGGAACAGGCCACCCGCGCCGTGGACATAGCGGTCGCGGAGTTGCACCTGCCCGAGTCGATGCACGCCGAATATGCCGGTGACGCGCGCTCCTATCGCCAATCGGCAGGCGCACAGCCGCTGCTGATCCTGGCGGCGCTGATTGCGGTCTATATCGTGCTCGGCGTGCTCTACGAAAGCCTGGCGCACCCGCTGACGATCATCTCGACGCTGCCATCCGCCGGACTCGGCGCGCTGCTGGCGCTGCAACTCTTCGGCACCGAGCTGTCGCTGATCGCCTTCATCGGCATCATCCTGCTGATCGGCATCGTCAAGAAGAACGGCATCATGCTGGTGGACTTCGCGCTGGAAGGTGAACGCGAGCGCGGGCTGTCGCCGGAGCGCGCGGTCTACGAAGCGGCGCTGGCGCGTTTCCGGCCGATCCTGATGACCACGCTGGCATCGCTGCTCGGCGCGATTCCGCTGGTCATCGCCACCGGGCCGGGATCGGAACTGCGCCGCCCGCTCGGCATCACCATCATCGGCGGGCTGGTTGTGTCGCAACTGCTCACGCTCTACACCACGCCGGTGATCTACCTGATGCTCGACCGGCTGAACCGGAAGTTCTCGGGCAAACGCAAACCGCGCCTCGCCCGCAGCGGCATCGGCGCTCCGGTCGAGGCTCCGTGAGGAATATATGACGGCATTGCCGCGCATCGCGATCGCCACCGGCGATCCGGCCGGGATCGGCCCGGAGATCAGCCTGAAGGCCGCGCTCGACCCCGGCATCCATGCGCTCTGCCGCCCGATCATTGTCGGCGATCCGGCGGTGCTCGACGCCCACGCCAAGGCGAGCGGGCTCGCTCCGAACATCCGGCTGATCGGCGCAATCGCCGAGGCGGACTGGAGCGACAATGCGGTGAACGTCCTCACCGCCACGTCGGGCGACAATATCGCGCTGAGATTCGGCACTATCGACCCGGCCTATGGCCGCGCCTCGCTGGCATCCGCGCGCCGGGCCATCCAGGCGGCGCTCGCCAACGAGGTCGACGCCGTGGTCGCGGCGCCGCAGACCGAGAAATCGATCGCGCTCGCCGGCATTAAATTCGACGGCTACCCGACTTTCGTGGCGCGCGAGACCGGCATCCCGGAAAACGACGTCTATCTGATGGTCTGCTTTGACGATTACCGCATCGTCCACATGACTCTGCATCTCTCGGTGCGCCAGGCACTCGCCTTGATGACCCGTGAACGCGTGCTGCATGTGATCCGGGCGACCGACACCGCACTGCAAAAGATCGGCATCGCCAAGCCGCGCATTTATGTCGGCGGTCTCAATCCCCATGCCGGCGAAGACGGCCTGTTTGGCGCTGAGGAAACCGACGTCATCAAGCCGGGCATCGCCGACGCCGAGGCCGCCGGGATCGACGTCCACGGGCCCTATGGCGCGGACACCATGTTCCACAAGCGCGACTGCGACGCCTATATCGTGATGCTGCACGACCAGGGGCACATCACCGCCAAGCTGCTCGGCTTCAACCGCACCGCAGGGCTGCCGATCGGCTCGCCGATCCTGTTCTCCTCGGTGGCCCATGGCAGCGCCCACGACATCGCCGGCAAGGGCCTCGCCAATCCCGGCGCCGTGATCGAGGCCGTCAAGCGGCTGGCCCGGACGGCGGCACAGGACTAGCGCCTCCGGGGAGGCAGCAGGGATTTGGGCCGCCCCATGCAACTCCGGCATGGCCGCCCGCCGTTCCAGCCGCTATAAACCCGCCCGAGCAGCCATGGCCCGAGCCCATGGAACCGAACGCACCCACAGAGGTCACGCCCCATGGACCAGGTCACCGATAAGTCCGCCCTTGCGACCACCGACATGTCGGCCGAGGCCTTCCTTGGACGGCTCGCCGAGCGCGGCGTCGAATATGTCTTCGCCAATGCCGGCACCGACTTCGCGCCGATCATCGAGGCGGTGTCGCGCAACAGCGGCGGGCGTAAATTTCCGCGCTTCGTGACCGCGCCGCATGAGAATCTCGCGATGGCGATGGCCAACGGCTATTATCGCATCACCGGCAAGCCCGCCGCGGTGATGGTCCATGTCACCGTCGGCACCGGCAACACCATCAACATGCTGATGAATATGGCGCGCGACAGCGTGCCGGTGATGCTGTGCGCCGGACGCACGCCGATCACCGAGACCGGCCACATCGCATCGCGCAACGGCGCGATCCATTGGGGCCAGGAATCGTTCGACCAGGGCGGCATGGTGCGCGAATTCGTGAAGTGGGATTACGAATTGCGCTCGGGCCAGCCGGTCGGCGCGCTGGTCGATCGTGCGCTCGACATCGCGATGAGCGAGCCGCGTGGCCCGGTCTATATGTGCCTGCCGCGCGAGGTTCTGGCCGACGAAGCGGTGCCAATGCGCCGCGACAACGTCCGTCCGCTCGGCATCTCGGTGCCGGTGCCATCGCAGCAGGCGATCGATGAAGCGGCCGCGCTGATCAAGAAGGCGTCCTATCCGCTGATCATCACCTCGGCGCTCGGCCGTTCGGTCGAAGGCTTCAACGCGCTGGCCGCGTTGTGCGAGGACCATGCGATCCCGGTGATCCAGGTCAACGCCACCGACCTCAACCTCGCGACCGATCATCCGATGTGCCTCGGATTCCCGGTCGATCCGGGCCCGCAGCTCAATCAGGCCGATGTCGTGATCGTGCTGAATTCCGGCGTGCCGTGGATGCCCCGCATGGCTAAGCCGAAGCCCAGCACCAAGGTGATCCATATCGGCATGGACCCGCTGGTCGCGCGCCATCCGTTCCGCGAATACGAGGCGGACCTGGTGATCGGCGGCGATTCGGTTGCCGGCGTGAAGATGCTGCGCGAAGCGCTCGGCAAAAGGGGTGCCCACGACGCACGCCGCAAGACCATCGCCGCCGCGCGCGACGAGATGAAGAAGGCGAACGACAAGCTGATCGCCCAGGTGCAGCACGAGACGCCGATCCATCCGGCCTGGCTGGCGCATTGCATCAACGAGGCCAAGGCCAAGGATGCGATCATCGTCAACGAGCTCGGCACCTCGCCGGCGCGGCTCGACTTGACCGAGCCGCGTAGCTTCATCGGCACCTCGCTAGCCGGCGGCCTCGGCGCCGCGCTCGGCTCGGCGCTCGGCGCGAAGCTCGCTGCCCCGAATCGCGAAGTGATCGTCGCGATGGGCGACGGCTCTTACATGTTCGGCAATCCGACGCCGTATCACTTCGTCCAGCGCTCGGAGAACCTGCCGATCCTCACCATCGTCGCCAACAACCATTCCTGGCTGGCGGTGAAGCAGTCGACGCTCGCGGTCTATCCGGACGGCGCGGCATCGAAGGCGAACAACATGCCGATCCAGGACCTCAACCCGTCACCGGCCTTCGAGAAGGTGCAGGAATCCTGCGGCGGCTATGGCGAGTCGGTCGAGGATCCGGCCAAGCTCCCGGCGGCGCTGAAGCGCGCGCTGGAGAAAGTCCGCGCCGGCATCCCGGCCTTGCTCAACGTCCATACGCAGGGACGGCGGTAACCCACTCACCCCTGTCGTCTCCGCGAAGGCGGGGACCCAGTATTCCGAGACCTATCCAGAAGGCACGGCGTACTGGACCCCCGCCTGCGCGGGGGTGACGACCGAGAGTTTGTCACGATGACTCAGGCAGATCCCAACCACATCGCGATCGTCGGCGGCGGGATTGCCGGCCTGGCGCTGGCGCTGAACCTGCAGCGGCGCGGCATCGATTGCCGGGTCTATGAACGCGCGCCGGAGGTGAAGGAGCTCGGCGTCGGCATCACGCTGCTGCCTCACGCGATGCGCGAGATGACCGCGCTCGGCGTCGACCAGGAGATCATCAAGGTCGGCATCGAAAATCGCGAGAGCTGCTTCTTCAACCGCTTCGGCCAGCTGATCTACAAGGAGCCGCGCGGCAAATTCGCCGGCTATGCGCTGCCTGAGATCGGCATCCATCGCGGCCGGCTGCACCTGATCTTGTTCAACGCGGCGCGCGAACGCCTCGGCGCGGACCGGGTGCTGACCAACCACGAATGCGTACGGGTCGAGCAGGACGACAGCGGCGCGACGATTCATTTCAAGGACATCACCGGCACCGCTTTGCCGCCGGTGCGCGCGCGGGCGGTGATCGCCTGCGACGGCATCAATTCCGCGATCCGCAAGCAATACGTGCCGGATGAGAAGCTCGCCTTTGCCGGCATCAATACCTGGCGCGGCGTGACGCGGATGAAGCCGATCCTGACCGGACGCAGCTACATGCGCGTCGGCTCGATCTTCACCGGCAAGATCGTGATCTATCCGATCATCGACGACGTCGACGGCAGCGGCAACCAACTGGTCAACTGGATGGCCGAGATCAAGCAGGAGAATACCGGCAAGAACGACTGGAACCAGAAGGGCGATCTGAAGGATTTCTATTCGATCTATGAGAGCTGGCGCTTCGACTGGCTCGACGTCGCCGCGATGATCCGCAATGCCGACCAGATCCTCGAATATCCGATGGTCGACAAGGACCCAATCGACCGCTGGACCTTCGACCGCGTGACCCTCGCGGGCGACGCCGCACATCCGATGTATCCGCGCGGCTCGAACGGCGCGGCGCAGGCCGCGGTCGATGCGCGCACGCTCGCTGACCTGCTGGCGAAACACGCCGACGCCCGCGAGGCGCTGGCCGCTTACGAAGCCGCGCGGCGCGATGTCGCCAACAAAGTGGTGCGCACCAACTGCGAACACCCGCCGGACTTCATCAACATCAAGGTCGAGGAGCTGGTCGGCGACAAGCCGTTCACCAACCTCGACGACTACATCACCCAGGATGAATTGCGGGCGCTGAGCGAGGGCTACAAGAAGATCGCCGGCTTCGCGGTGGCGGACGTGGTCGCCGCGGCCCGTTAGGGCTTGGCCCGGCTCTCTCCGCCGTCAGGCCCGGCCTTGAGCCGGGCATCCACGTCTTACTTTCGTTGGCCAGCAAGACGTGGATGGCCGGGACAAGCCCGGCCATGACGGAGTATAATGCCGCGGACCAAGACTCGGAGGGAACCGTCATGAAGATCGTCCAGGGCGACCAGGTCGAGTGGCTGCGCGGGCTCGAATATCGCGGCGGCATGTTCCATTCGCGCCGGCTGCTCGAGGGCACGCCCGGCACCATCGACAATTTCCAGGTGACGATCGGGCGCAACGACAAGGACTTCGTGTCGCCGCGCCACCGGCATAATTTCGAGCAGTTCCGCTTCCAGCTCGACGGCGAGCTCGACTTCGCGCGCGACGGCAAGATGCAGCCCGGCATGGTCGGCTATTTCCCGGAAGGGATGCATTACGGGCCTCAGACCAGCGACATGCCGGGACAATCGACCGCCATGACCATCGTGGTGCAGTTCGGCGGTGCCGGCGGCGGTGGCTATCTCTCGGCCAAGGAAGTGCGCCAGGGCATGGACGAGTTGCGCAAGATCGGCCGCTTCGAGGACGGCGTCTTCAAGCGCAATGACGACGTGCCGGGCAAGCGCAACCGCGATGGCTACCAGGCGATCTGGGAGCACATGAACAACCGCGAGATGCCGTATCCGAAGGCGCGTTATCCGATGCCGCTGATGATGAACCAGGCGAATTTCGCCTGGGTACCGTTAGCCGGCCAGCCGGGCGTCGCGCAGAAGCTGCTTGGCGTATTCAGTGAGCGCCGCGCGCAGGCGGATTTCGTGAAGCTCGATCCGGGCGCTTCGTACACGGCAGAGGGTCGCGGGATTTTCGTGGTGGTGTCGGGCACCGGCCGCGTCGCGAACGAGCCGCTGCGGGCTTTCACCGCCACATTCCTTGAGTGGGACGAGGACACGACCTTCACCGCCGACACCGAGGTGACGATGATCCATTTCGGATTGCCGGACCTGCGCGACATGGCGCTCGGCGGCGACCGGATGCCCGCGGCGCAGGCGGCGGAGTAGCCCTACGCCTCGATGAAGATCTTCCCGTCCTCGACGGTCACCGGGTAGGTTTTCTGCGGCACCATGCAGGGCGGCGATACGATCTCGCCGGTCACGATACTGAACTGACCGTTGTGGAACGGGCACTCGATCACGTCGCCATCGATGAAGCCTTCCGACAGCGAGCCCGGGCCGTGGCTGCAGAGGTCGTCCATCACGTAGAATTCGCCCTCCACGTTGAACACCGCGAGCTCCAGGCCATTGGTGTCGACCTTGAGCGCGCTGCCCGGCGCGACGTCATCGCTGCTGCATAATTCGATCCGCGTCGGCATTCCGGCTCCGAAAGTGGCTATGGAAAGAGCATCCGGCGATTGCGAGCCAGGCCATACGATCCAAGCCATGTCGCGGCGGTGTGATAGCCTCTCGGCGCGGGCGGGGTCAAACAGGTTGCCGGCCGGTCCCGCGCGGCGATAGAACAACCCCGGAAACGCCGGAGGCCCGCGATGCTGCGCAAGGAACAGAACGACCTGCTCACCCAGACCGGCCCGGATACC
The DNA here is from genome assembly GCA_947481635.1 of Bradyrhizobiaceae bacterium. GTDB lineage: Bacteria > Pseudomonadota > Alphaproteobacteria > Rhizobiales > Xanthobacteraceae > CANKHJ01. The sequence continues at coordinate 5,583 of CANKHJ010000037.1, read as the reverse complement.
CCGATGGGCCGCATGTTCCGCGCCTATTGGATCCCGGCCCTGCTGGCGTCCGAGCTGCCGGAGAATGAATGCCCGCCGGTGCGGGTGAAGCTCCTGTCCGAGCGGCTGCTGGCGTTCCGGGACACCCAGGGCCGCTATGGACTGATCGACGAATTCTGCGCCCATCGCGGTGTCTCGCTGTGGTTTGGGCGCAACGAGGAGAACGGCCTGCGCTGCCCCTATCACGGCTGGAAATACGACGTGACCGGGCAGTGCATCGAGGTGCCGTCCGAGCCTGAAGAGAGCGGCTATTGCAACAAGATCAAGCTGACCGGCTATCCGCTGGTGAAGCTCGGCGACATCCTGTGGGCCTATATGGGTCCGCCGGACCAGCGCCCGGCGCTGCCGGAATGGGAATTCGCGACCGTGGCGCCGGAGCAGACTTTCAGCTCGAAGCGGATCCAGGAATCCAACTGGCTGCAGGCGATGGAAGGCGGCATCGATTCGAGCCATGTCTCCTTCCTGCACAGCGGCAATCTCAATTCCGATCCGCTGTTCAAGGGCTCGCGCGGCAACCAATACAACCTCGGTGATTCCAAACCGGTGTTCGAAGTGGTCGAGCAGCCCGGCGGGCTCTATATCGGCGCCCGCCGCAACGCCGAGAACGGCAATTACTATTGGCGCATCACGCCATGGGTGATGCCGAGCTTCACCATGATCGGGCCACGCGCGGACCATCCGGTGCACGGCCATTTCTGGATCCCGATCGACGACGAGAATTGCTGGGCCTGGAGCTTCGACTATCACCCGGTCCGCGCGCTCTCCGCCAAGGAGCTGCAGGCGATGAAGGACGGCCACGGCGTGCACAACAAATACGTGCCCGGCACCTTCCGTCCGCTCGCCAACAAGGACAACGACTACCTGATCGACCGCGCGGCGCAGAAGCGTGGCGAGACCTATAGCGGTGTCGAAGGCATCGCGATGCAGGACGCCTCGCTGCAGGAGAGCATGGGTCCGATCGTCGACCGCACCAAGGAGAACCTGGTCTCCACCGACAACGGGATCATCATGGCGCGTCATCGGCTGATGCGCGCCTGCAAGGCCTATGTCGAGCAGGGAATCACGCCGCCGGGCGTCGACCCCGCACATCACCGCATCCGCTCCGCCGCGATCATCCTGGCGCCCGACCAGAGCTACAAGGATGCCGCCAAGGAGGCGCTGACCGCACGTCCCGGCAAGGCCCAGGCGACGGTGTGAGCGAGGCGTTGAGCGAACCTCGCCGGATTGTCATTATCGGCGCGGGCCCGGCCGGCGTCGGCGCTGCGATGGGCGCGCGGGCGCAGGACGCTGCGGCCGAGATCACGCTACTCTCCGAAGAAAATTGCGAACCCTACGAAAAGCCGCCGCTCTCCAAGGCGGTGCTCACTGGCAAAGCGGCCGCGCATGATGCGCCGATCGCCGGGCCGAAGGGCATTGCCGGACATGGCGTCACGATCCGGCACAATACGCGCGTCAGCACGATCGATCGGGGCCCACGCGCCGTCGTTGCTAGCACCGGCGAACGCATTCCCTACGACGCATTGGTGCTCGCGACCGGCGCGCGCAACCGCCTGCTGCCGATGTTCCCGCTCGGCCAGCCCGGCATTTATTATCTGCGCAATCATGAGGAAGCGGTCGCGCTCAAGGCGCATCTCGACCGCGCGGAATCGGTCGTCGTGATCGGTGGCGGCCTGATCGGCCTCGAAGTCGCGGCGTCGGCGGCGGAGCTCGGCCGCAAGGTGACCGTGATCGAGGTTGCGCCGCGCATCCTCAACCGCGTTGCCGACGAGGAGACGTCCGCCTTCGTGCATGCGCGCCATGTCGAGCACGGCGTCGACATCCGCCTCGGCGCATCGATTGCGAAGCGCGACGGCCATTCTCTGGTGCTCGCGAGCGGCGAGCGGATCGAGGCTGATCTGTTCGTGGTCGGCATCGGCGCCGTGCCCGACGATGCGCTGGCCGCGGCCGCTGGGCTCGACGTGAAGGAAGGCATCATCGTCGATGAGCAATGCCGGACCTCCGATCCTGCGATCTTCGCAGCCGGCGATGCGACGCGCTTTCCCGGTCCGCATGGTCCGGTGCGTCTGGAGAACTGGCGTCACGCGCAGGAGCAAGGCGATGTCGCGGGCCGGAACGCGGCCGGAGCCAGCGTTGCCTATGGCAGCGCGCCGTCATTCTGGTCGGAGCAATATGATCTCTATATCCAGGGCGTCGGTTGGCAGCTCGCTCAACCGGCAAGGCGCGCGCGACGCGCCAGGGAGAACGGCGCGCCGCTGAACTTCGAGCTCGACAGCAACCATCTGACCTACGCGCTTGGGATCAACGCCCAGCGGGACATGTCGGCGATCCGCCGCCTGATCGAACGCAAGATCCCTGTCGATCCGGCTGATCTTGTCGATCCGGCGAAACCGCTCGCCGGCCTGCTCAAGCCGAAGGCCTGACTTTCGATCTAGCCATTGACGCGAACGCGAGCGTGACTTGGTCGCGCGGGTAGTTTGTGCGTGGCCGGGCTACGGCTGCGCCGCGCGTGAGCGGCGGTGGCACGTGGCGACAACGGCGGCGCGACCACCATCTCAAGCGGCAGGTCGATGCGGCGCCCGTCGGGGAACACCACGAAACGCGCGGACACGCGCAGCACGCCCTTGGCGTTGGTCTTTCCCTCGACCACATAGCGGGTGCCGACAGGGAAGTCGTCGGGAAGGCTGGCCGTGCGTCGCATAAAGTCACTCCTCACAAAGCGATTACCGTCGCCCACGTAGAAAATGGTCGCGAGAAGTGACTCGTTCCTGACCGTCCTGTGGTTATCCACACTATCCACCGCTCCACACGGACCCGTGAAAAGCTCCCTCTACCGCTGGGGGATCTAGGCCCTGGAGGGCCACCAATTTCTGACAATTGGGAGACGGGTTTCCGGCATGATATGAGACGGTCATGAACCTGCCCCTCAAGAGCGTTGAAACCTCCTCGATCGCAGACGTGATGGCCGGCATCGGCCGCCGCGCGAAAGCTGCTGCGCGCACCCTCGCGCTCGCCCCCGCGGAGCAGAAGAATCGGGCGCTGTCCGCCATGGCGGCGGCGATCCGGGCCCGCAAGGTCGAGATTCTCGCCGCCAATGCCGAGGATCTGGCCGACGCCAGGAAAGCCGGCGCGACCGCCGCCTTCCTCGACCGGCTCGGACTGACCGAGAAGGGCATCGAGGGCATGGCGGCGGGCCTGGACGTGGTGCGCGGCCTGCCGGATCCCGTGGGCAAGGTGCTGGAAGCCTGGACCCGGCCGAACGGCATGGAGATCGAGCGGGTTCGGGTGCCGCTCGGTGTCGTGGGTGTGATTTATGAGAGCCGGCCGAATGTCACGGCCGACGCGGGTGCACTCTGCCTCAAGGCGGGGAATACCGCGATTCTGCGCGGCGGCTCGGAGAGCCACCGCTCGACCCGCGCCATCCAGGCGGCGCTGGTTGAGGGGCTGGAGGCCGCCGGTCTGCCGGCCGAGGCGATCCAACTGGTCCCGACGCGCGACCGCGAGGCGGTCGGGCTGATGCTCGCCGGGCTCGATGGCGCCATTGACGTGATCGTGCCGCGCGGCGGCAAGGGCCTGGTCGGGCGCGTGCAGGCGGAGGCGCGGGTGCCGGTGTTCGCGCATCTCGAAGGGGTTTGCCACGTCTATATCGACAAGGCGGCCGACCTCGCCATGGCCAAGGAGATCGTCCTCAACGCCAAGATGCGACGCACTGGCGTCTGCGGAGCGGCAGAAACCCTGCTGGTCGATCGCGCAGTGGCCGCGACGCATCTCCAGCCGCTGGTTGCGATGCTGCTCGATGCCGGCTGCGAAGTCCGCGGCGACGAGGCGGTGTGCGGCGTCGACGCGCGCGCCAAAGCCGCCAGCGAAGAGGACTGGCCGGCGGAATATCTCGACGCGATCATCGCGGCCAAAGTGGTGGACGGCGTCGATGGGGCGATAGCGCATATCGAGCGTTACGGCTCGCATCACACCGACGCGATCATCACCGCCGACACGGCCAATGCCGAGAAATTCCTGAACCAGGTCGACTCGGCGATCGTGCTGCATAACGCCTCGACGCAATTCGCAGATGGCGGCGAGTTCGGCTTCGGCGCGGAGATCGGCATCGCGACCGGCAAGCTGCACGCGCGCGGGCCGGTCGGCGTGGAACAGCTTTGCACGTTCAATTACCGCATCCGCGGAACCGGACAGACGCGGCCGTGACGGCCGACCAGCTCCCGCCCCACCGCCCCGGCCACCGCCCCGGCCAGCGCATCGGCCTGCTCGGCGGCTCGTTCAACCCGCCCCATGCGGCGCACCGCGCCATCAGCCTGCATGCCCTGGAACGGCTCGCGCTCGACCGGGTGTGGTGGCTGGTGACGCCCGGAAATCCGCTCAAGGACACACGCGGCCTCCCGCCGCTGCCAGAACGGCTCGCCGCCGCGCAGGCGCTGGCCGATCACCCCGCCATCGACGTGACCGGGATCGAGGCCATCATTGGCACGTCATACACCTGTGAGACCGTGGCCTGGCTCAAGGAGCATTGCCCCGGCGTGCATTTCGTCTGGATCATGGGTGCGGATATCCTGCCCGAGTTCCATCGCTGGAAAGACTGGCGCGGCATTGCCGATGCTCTCCCCATCGCGGTCATGGATCGCGGCGGCTTCGGCCCGGAAGTTCTTGCCACGCCGGCTGTCCAGGCGCTCACCCCCTATCGCCTCCCCGAAGCGGATGCCGGGAAGCTTGCGGCCACGGCCCCACCCGCCTGGGTGTTCCTGCACGGGCTGAAACTGCCGCTCTCATCGACCGCTTTACGCAATTCGGCCGCATCGGGAGGTTGAAACCGGCGCCCGCCAATGCCTATCTTGAAGGGGTCCGAGGATTCGGACCCGCAGCGCGAAAGGAAACCGGACCTGCCAACACCTGCAATCTCTCGGGCCCGCACGCGTCGTGCTCCCGACCCAGTCTCCAAGTTGCGCCCTGACGCAGAGGAGACTCTTCGCCTCGTCCTTGACCGTATCGACGACATGAAGGCGGACGAAACGGTCACCATCGATCTCAAAGGCAAATCCTCGATCGGCGACTACATGGTCGTGACCAGCGGCACGTCGAACCGCCATGTCAGCTCGATTGCTGACAAGGTGATCGAAGCGCTGGAACAGGCCGGTTGTCGCGTGCGCGTCGAAGGCATGCCGCATTGCGACTGGGTGGTGATCGACGCGTCGGACGTGATCATTCATGTCTTCCGGCCGGAAGTCCGCGCCTTCTACAACATCGAGAAGATGTGGTCGGGGACGCTTGGACGGCAGAGTTCTGACGTTCTGGCGAACTAGTCCGATCCAACGGCTGTCATGCGTATCGTGATCGCCGCAGTTGGACGTATGAAGCAGGGGCCGGAGCGCGAGCTCGCGCAGCGCTATCTGAAGCGCGCCGGCGATCTGGGCCGTAAGCTTGGGCTGCCGACACTCGACGTGATCGAGGTCAAGGAAAGCCGCGCCGATAATGCCGAGCGGCGCATGCTGGAAGAATCCATTGCCATTGCCAATATGATTCCGGACCGCGCGGTGA
>CANKHJ010000036.1 GCA_947481635.1 Bradyrhizobiaceae bacterium | reverse complement strand
TCCCGCGATAATCGTGCCGTTGTTGACCACACTGCCGAGACTCTGGACCGCCACGCCGAATGCTGACGGAAAGCCAAAGCCGTCGCCATTGCCAACGACGATCATGTTGTTGTTGACGACCGTGGTGTTGTCGCCGAAGGATTGAATTGCGAAAATGAGGCCGCCGCCAGTGTCGCTTCCGGCGGTGATCGATCCGTTATTGATGAGGACGTTGTCGTTTCCAAAAATAAAGACAGCGCCGCCGGGGACGCTCGCTGCATCACCCACGGAAATTGAACCGAAATTCGTGATGCGGTTCTGAGCATCCAGCAAGATGGCGATACTGTCGTCGCCGAGCGTTATCGAGGCGCCAGTCTGGACATTGATGGTGATCTGGCTTTGCTATCCGTCGCCGACCGGATTCGTTTCGGGGCCGACGCAGGTGACGACGATATTCGTGTCGAACGCAGCAAGGGGCGGCGTGCAGGCAGCAAGCGCCGGATCGGCCGACAGCAGCGTGAGCCCAAACGCAGCAACCAGCACGAGCAGCCGCAAAGCGCCGGTCTGGTTCACTGTGATGGTCACGATACGCACTTCCCCCCGCCCGGGGCGATCCCAGGGCGTGTACCTCGGACCTTTTCTATCAGGCCGGTTCGCCCGGCACAGCTACCGTATGGGAGCCTGTCCGTGGTTTCCAACCGGAAGATGCAGTCCTGCAACCGTTCAGGCGGGGGTCCAGCCGGCCGGCGCCAGCTCGAAGCCGGCGAATTCGAACCCTGGGGCGACGGTGCAGCCGACCAGGGTCCAGTCGCCGAGCGGATGGGCCGCCTGCCAGGCGTGGGTGGGCACGATGCCCTGCGGCCGCTGGCCGGCGGCGAGGTTGGGCCCGAGCGTCATCCGCTCGACCGGGCCGCGATCGGTCGCCGAGATCTCCAGCACCAGCGGGTCCCCGGCGTAATAATGCCAGGTCTCGACCGCATCGACGCGATGCCAGTGCGAGCGCTCGCCGCGTGCGAGCAGGAAATAGATCGCGGTGGAAGCGGCGCGCTGGCCCTGCGCGGCGCTGTCGCGGAAGGTCTCGCGAAAATGGCCGCCTTCGGGATGCGGCTTGAGATCGAGCAGACGGATGATGTCGGCGGCTGTCGGCATGAACACGGCGTCGGTTAGCGCTGGTCCGCCACTCTGCCGCGGTTGTTGGCATAGGTCCAGGCGAAGCCGCGTCCGAGCCGTTCGACTTCATCGATCAAATTGGCCCGCACCGCCTTGCCGCAATCCCAGCGCTCGGTGCCGATCAGGAAATCCGCCTTGGCGGGATCGGTCTCGATCACGAAGTGGCGGCCCAGCATCGGCGCCACCATCTGCTCGCGCCATGGAATGCAGATCAGGATGCGTGCGGGACGCGTGGCGAAGCGGCCGCTACGATCGTAGTCAAGGCGCCGCTCAAGCTGCCGCAACGCCTCGGTGGCGCCGGCCGCCCAATAATCCTGCTCAAAGCGGCCCTTCGCGCCGACGGTACCGCCGGCAATCGCATTGATCGCGACATATTGCAGGGGATGCAGCGACGCCAGCGTCAGCGCCGTCGCGCCGATATGTCCGGCCGCGATCACGGCGGCGATGACCGCCAGCAGCGGCCGCGCTGCCAGCACCGGCAGCATCCACACCAGCGCGCCGGCGGCGATCACGGCGAGCAGTGGAATGATGAACAGCATGTGGCGGATGCCGTCATACATCGTGGTCTGGTTGACGATCACGAAGGCGACCGGAATGAACGTCGCGGCAATCAGGATGATCATGCCGCGCATCCGCGCGACGGCCAGTAATGGGGCGTAGAATCCGGCGGCTCCCATCATGCGTGTCCGGACCAGTGTGTTGCGAGCGAACAGGAACCCGGTAACCAGCGTGATGAGCAGCGCCGCCGCAAGGAGGAGCAGGAATCCTTCCGGCAGGCGTGCAAGCAATTGCGCCGGGACATAACTCCACGGCAGATCATTGGTCGCGATCTCTTCGCCCCAATGCTGGAATTTGAACGGCGCTTCGATATTGGCGAAATGCGTATAGGCGATCAGGAATTGCTTGAACGGATTGCCGATTTGCAGCCACGGCCACAGCGCAATCGCGACAGTCCAGGCGACCGCCATCGCGGTTGCGGTGCGCAACGCAATCGCCGTCAGTTGCCGCCGCGCCGCAGCGCCAAGGAGAAGCAGAGCCTCGAGCCCGCACAGCCCCATCGCCAGCACGAGATAAGCATGCGTGATGATGCCGCCGGTGCGTGTCGCGATTGCCAGGCCGGTCGCAAGGCCGGCCAGGATCGTCAACGACCAGGACGGTACGATCTGGCGCGCCATCGCGACGACGGCGACGATCGACCACAGCATTGCGGCCATGAACGGAACGTCGATCGGCGTGAAGAACAGATGTCCGTAGAAATATCCGGTCATCAGGCAGAGCACGATCGCGATCGGTCCGCCCCAGCGTCCAACCGTCGTGCGCGCCAGCGGCAGTAATGCGGCGAGGCCGGAAAGCCCAATCAGGAATGTGATGGCGTGGCGCGCCGCGAGCGGGTCGGCAAGGTGCAGCGATTGCACCCCTGCGATCAGGATCTGCGCCCAGGGGCCATAGGTCCACAGCCATTCCTCGACGGTCTCGAAATGGGATCGATCCGTGAAGCCGCTCGTATACCAAGCGAGCGCCTTCGGGCCGTAATCGTCGGTGTTGAATTCGTCGATGGTGAAGCCGTAATCGGCCGCGGTGGCGAGCCCGATCACCAGGACCGCGCTCAGCAGCGCGGCACCGACCAAGAGATAGCCCGGAACGGCGATATGTCCGGCATGCCGCGCGGAGCGCGGAAGCGGATAAACGCTATCGGCAAACAATCGTCAGTCCCTTCGTTGGCCGCTTACCAACGCTGAACTGAAGAATTGGTGCCAAATAATCTTTACGCGAAGGAGTTTATGAACCGCGCGACAGGTCGATGACGATTTTGCGTCAGCGCTCCAACTAAAACTTGTTCTTTCGCGCGCGAATTTCGGTGAACACGTCCGCGGCCGATTTTCCGGCGAGGCCGACGGCGGCCGCAACTTCAGGCACATCGGCGCGCAGGAACACGTTGGCTTTGAGTTCTTCCGCCATGGTCGAGGGGATCGTCGGCTTGCCTTGTGCGCGCAGGTTCTCGACCTCGGCCGTGCGCGCCGCAAGCGCGGCGTTATTCGGCTCGATGGTCTTCGCGAATTTGATGTTCGCCGCGGTATATTCATGTCCGCAATAGATCCTCGTCTCGCCCGGCAGGCTGCGCAGCTTGTCGAGCGACTGCCACATCTGCTGCGGCGTGCCCTCGATCACGCGGCCGCAGCCGATCGAGAACAGCGTGTCGCCGGCGAACAGCAGATTGTCGCCGGGGAAGAAGTAATTGATCTGTCCCAGCGTGTGGCCGGGGGTCTCGATCACGCGCGCGGCGAGGGTGCCGACCTGCACCATGTCGTTCTCGCCGACACTGAGATCGATACCTGGGATTTTGGCCGCTTCGCCGCGCGGCCCGGTGACGCGGCATTTGTGGCGCTCTTTCAGCGCCATGATGCCGCCGGTGTGGTCGGCATGATGATGGGTGACCAGAATGTCGGTCAGGCGCCATCCGGTGGCTTGCAGCGCGGCCTCGACCGGCCCGGCCTCGGGCGCGTCGATTGACGCGGTCGCTCCTGTCGACGGGTCATGGACCAGGACGCCGTAATTATCCTGCAGGCAGGCGAAGAGGTGGAGTTGCGCGGGCATGGTATGATCTCTCCGGTTCCGGCCTCGGTCGCTACGCTGCCTCGGCTGGAATGACAAGAGAGAACAGCCTTATGGACGTCGTGGATCTGCGCAGCTTTTACGGCCAACGGCTCGGAACCGTGGCGCGCCGCTTTATCGGCCGCGGGATCCGCAAGCGCTGGCCCGACTCGCGCGCGCAGCGGATGCTCGGCATCGGATATGCGACGCCATATCTCGGACTGTTTCGCGAAGAGGCCGAGCGTTGCCTCGCCTTCATGCCGGCCACCCAGGGCGTGGTGAAATGGCCATCAGCGCGGCCGAGCCTCGCGAGCCTGGTTGATGAATATGCGCTGCCGCTGCCGGATGCCGCGGTCGACCGCGTGATCCTCGTGCATGCCCTGGAGATGAGCGAGGATCCCGCGGCATTGCTGCGTGAGGTGTGGCGCGTGCTGTCGGCAGGCGGGCGCCTGCTCGCCGTGGTGCCGAACCGCCGTGGATTATGGGCGCGCATGGATACGACACCGTTCGGTCACGGACGGCCTTACTCACGCACGCAGATTCTCCATCTGCTGCGCGAAACCTGGTTCACGCCGACCGGCTGGGATGAGGCGCTCTATGTGCCGCCGATGGCGCGCGGCTGGTTTCTCCGTTCGGCTCCGTTCTGGGAACGCACCGGCGCGACGATCTCCGCCCCCTTCGCCGGCGTGCATATCGTCGAGGCGACCAAGCAGGTCTATCGGCCGATCCCGGCGCGGCGCGAGCGTGCGCGCCTGGTGCCGTCACTGGAGCCGGTCCTCGCTCCGTCACCGGGTGGTGGATAAAGAAGCCCGTCATTCCGGGGCGCACCGCGGTTGTGAACCCGAAATCCGGACAAGGCATCGGTGCTGTCTCTGGATTCCGGCATCTCCGCACAATGAAGGCCTTTACTACGTGCCCGAAGCAAGCCCAGAGCCGGAAGCGGGAGAATTTCGCGCGTGGCGCGGCGCACCAAGAATCTTGTCCTGGGATCGCGAGTCTCGTTTCAAGGGAGTCTTTCGGTAAGAATGCAGGCGTTCTACGATATGAGTCCCGAACGTGGGAACTATGAAGATGAAAACATCTCTTCTGCCTAGCCGTGCTGAAACTTTAAACGCGAGGGTAGGTGCAGTCACTTTGGCGGCCGGCGCATTTATGACTCTTCTGCTTTCGCATATCGACGCACCGCTCGCGCCACTGCGAATCCTGACACTCGCAATTACGGCGTTTGCCGCGTGGGCATTCTGTGACGAAATGGGCTTCAGGAAGCCCCTTAACCGTGCTGGCTTCGTCATTTTTTCCATTGCGTTGATGACAAAGGTGCAAATCTCGCTCGGGGTGGAGACGCAATTTGTAGGACGCTATTACCTGCTGTACGCAGCCTTCCTCTTGCTCGCGGTTTTGTTCTGGTCAGTAGCCTTCCTACACCGCAAGCGAGAGTTGAAAATTGTCGGGGCCGTCGGCGTCCTTGCAACGTTGACCCCTATTGCTGCAATCATCGTGGGTCACATTGTGGTCGGTTTAGGTGCAACCGTGGGGGTTGGCTCGTTGCTGTCTGCCACAGAAGGCGGCACGCCCTCCGACCTGAGCTTCGTCACGATGGTCGAACGCATCTTCGGCGTATGGGGCTATGTGGCGTCTTGGTTTCTTTGGCGAGGCCACATCGTTAACGAACGCGCAGAGAGCGGACCCGCGGCTCGCTTCGGGGCTTGAGGCCAACTCGGGGTACGACGAGTTGTAGATATTGCAAAAGCAAAAAGGCGGACGCGGGTCCGCCTTCGCGTTGTTGAAGTCCCTTGTTGGAAGACTCAATCGCCGTCGGGCACCGGCTCGCCCTGCGCGCCGCCCGGAACGTCCGGACGTGGGCCCCGATGCCGGCGCCGCCGCCGATGCAGCGGGAAGCGGTCGGGTTGATTGGGGTCGAAGCCGTTCTGCCCATTCGCAGCCGGCTGCGCCGCCGGTGCGCCGCCGGTGATGAAGGAGGGCAGGCCGCCGATGTCATTGCCGTCGCCCGGCATTCCCTGCGGCTGCGGGGGTTGCGGCGATGGCTGCGGCCGCGGCGCGTATTGCTGCGGGTCACGCGGCTGCTGATATTGTTGTTCGCGCGGCGGCTGAAAGTTGTCGCGCGGTTGCTGCTGTTGCGGATCTCGCTGCTGCTGGGGATCGCGCTGCTGTTGCGGGTCACGCTGCTGGTTCTGCTGCGGCGGATAGGGCGGCTGTGCCTCGCGCGGCAGATATGGCTGCGGCTCGCGCTCGCCGTAATTCATCTCGCCATTCTGCTGCCCGCGCCCATCGTCGTCGCCGTCGAAATTGTCGTCGGCAGCGCCGCGCGCTTCGTTCTCGCGATAGAATTGCTGTGGATTATTCTGCCGGAATTGCTCCTGCGCGGTCGCGATCAGGCGGTAGTAATGCTCGGCGTGCTGATAATAATTTTCGGCAGCGACCGGATCGCCAGAGCTCTGTGCGTCGCGTGCGAGCTGGATATATTTCTCGGCAATGGTCGATGGCGTACCGCGGATCTTGAGGTCAGGTCCGTTCGACTCGTAGACCCGAGTCATCGGGTTCTGGCCCTTGTTGCGGTTCATATTGTTGTTGTTGCTGTTGTTATTGCGGCCACCGCGCATCCGCTTGTTCTGATTGTTTCGCATGATGTTCCTGTTCACCGGATACCTTTTCGCTTGCGGCCGAAACCGCCCCTTGCCCCAAAGTTGAAAAACCAGCGACCAACCCGCGCGCCGTCAATGCGGCATGGCCACGCCCGCGGCGCGAAGCTCATGCCAGCCGATCGGCTGAATCCGGGTGAGTATCTCGATATAGCCTAGCAACCCCTTGCCGCGACACACCGCGGCGTTGCCCGTCCACATAAAGCGCCTTACCGCATTTTGCGGTTCATGCGCCTTGCCATGGAGCATCTCGGTTTTCGAAACCGCGAACTCAACGCGTCGACGACTATCTATGCCGAAGTGTTTGCTCGAATATCGTCGTCGTTCGCTGCTTCTGGCGCCGCCGGCTCGTCGGAGATAACTCCGGGCATCAGGCTCTGCGCATGGTTCTCAGGTCGACTCTTATAAGAAACCTAGTCGGTCCCGGGGGATAATCCAAGTGTTTTTTCTAGGCGATTTTGCGCGGCTGAATTGTTGCGGAATCATGGCATTCTCCGGATCGACAATGCCCGTGGGATGCCGGACAGGTCGTCGCGGACCCCGGCGACCGCCAGGCCGCAAGCGGTGAATACCTCCTCCACCGCCGGCCGCATGCCGGCGCCGAGCTCCAGCACCAGCACCCCTTTGGGGGCCAGGAGCCGCGCCGCGTCGGCGGCGATGGCGCGATAGCCGGTGAGGCCATCCTGGCCGCCGTTCAGCGCCAATGCAGGATCGAAGTCGCGCACCTCGGGATCGAGCGTCGCGATGACGTCATGGGCGATATAGGGCGGGTTCGAGACAACGAGGTCGAGCGGCCCGCTCAGCGCCGCGCCATAGTCGCAGGCGATGAAGGCCGCGCGCGCGGCGAGCCCGAGCGCCGCTGCATTGTTGCGCGCGCAGGCGAGAGCGCCGCTGCTGATATCGGTGCCGATGCCGGTCGCCGCGGGCAATTCACTCAGCAGTGCGAGCAGCAACGCGCCGGATCCGGTGCCGAGGTCGGCGATGCGCAAAGGCCGGCCGTGATCATCGATCGACGACAAAGCTGCCTCGACGATGGTCTCGGTGTCCGGGCGCGGCACCAGCGTGTCGGCGTTGAGCGCGAAGGTCAGTCCCCAGAATTCCTTGGCGCCGAGAATGCGCGCCACGGGCTCGCGCGCCAGCCGCTGCGCGCCGAGCGCATCGATCGCCTGGCGTTCTTGTTCGGTCAGGGGGCGCTCGCTATGCACGGCAAGCTTTGCGTGATCGAGGCCGAGCGCATGGCCGACCAGAATCCGTGCATCGAGGTCAGCGGAATCGAGACCGGCCTCGCGAAACCGCTGCGCGAGGGCGCGCCGCACCGCGCCGATCCCGTGGCTCACGCAAAGCCTTCCTCGGCCAGCAGCGCGGCCTGATGCTCGGTCACCAGCGCGTCAACCAATTCGCCGAGCGCTTCGCCTTCCATCACCTGCGGCAACTTGTAGAGCGTCAGGTTGATGCGGTGGTCGGTGACGCGCCCTTGCGGAAAATTATAGGTGCGGATGCGCTCGGAGCGGTCGCCGGAGCCGACCTGGCCGCGCCGGTTGGCCGCGCGTTCCGAATCGCGCCTCTGCTTTTCGGCGTCGTAGAGCCGCGAACGCAGCATCGCCATCGCCTTGGCGCGGTTCTTATGCTGCGAGCGTTCGGCCTGCACCATGATCGCGATGCCGGACGGCAGATGCGTGATGCGGATCGCGGATTCGGTCTTGTTGACGTGCTGCCCGCCGGCGCCCTGCGAGCGCATGGTGTCGATCTTGAGGTCGGAATCGTTGATCTTGATGTCGACATCCTCCACCTCGGGCAGCACCGCGACGGTGGCGGCGGAGGTGTGGATGCGGCCCTGGGTTTCGGTGTTCGGTACGCGCTGCACGCGATGCACGCCGGATTCGAATTTCAGCTTGGCGAACGGGCCGCGGCCGCTGATCTCGGCGATGACTTCCTTATAGCCGCCGACAGTGCCCTCGGTTTCCGACATCACTTCGAAGGTCCAGCCCTGCCGCGCGGCGTAGCGTTCATACATGCGGAACAGGTCGCCGGCGAACAGCGAGGCCTCATCCCCTCCGGTGCCGGCGCGGATTTCGATGATGACGTTGCGCTCGTCCATTGCGTCCTTGGGCAGCAGCGCGATGCGAAGCTCTTTCTCCAGTCCGGCGATGCGCTCCTGCAAGGCCGGCCGCTCGGCTTCGGCCATGGCGCGCATCTCGGAATCGCGGTCGGCGATCATCGCCTCGACGCCGGCGAGCTCGGCGCGCGCGCTGCGGTAGGCCACCACGCGCTCCACCACCGGGCTCAGCTCGGAGAATTCACGCGACAGCCGCACATAGGTTTCCGGGGTGGTCTGGCCGGATAATTCGGCCTGCAACGCGGCATGGCGAGCAACGAGCGCTTCAAGTTTCTGATCAGGGAGCATGTTGGATCGTTAGACCTGCAAGCCTTCGGCCGCGGCAAAGGCGATCAATGCGTCGCGAATCCCGACGCTGCCCGCGGGCTTCTCGATCAGCGGAGTGATCATCGCACGCGCCTTGGCGCAATCGAGATCGAGCAGCATCGCCTTGACCGGACCGATCGCCGACGGCGTCACCGACAGCGAACGATAGCCGAGCGCCGCAAGTGCCAACGCGCCGAGCGGCTTGGAGCCGAGCTCGCCGCACAAAGTCACCGGAGTATCGTGCTCGCGGCATTTGTCGATGATCAGCTTGAGCACCCGCAGCACCGGCGCCGATAGCGGATCGAAACGCTCCGACACCCGCATGTTGCCGCGGTCCGCGGCGTAGAAGAATTGCGTCAGGTCGTTCGAGCCGACCGAGAGGAAATCCACCCGCGACAGCAATTCGTCGAGCTGGAACAGCAGCGACGGCACTTCCAGCATGGTGCCGACCTCGACCCGGTCTGGCAGCTTGTGGCCGTGGCGGCGCAGATGGGTGAGTTCGCGCTCGACGAAGTCCTTGCCCTGGTCGAATTCCTCGACCGTCGCGACCATCGGGAACATCACCTTCAACTCACGGCCACCGGCGGCGCGGAGCATCGCGCGGATCTGGCTGCGCAGCAGGCCGGGCCGGTCGAGGCCGAGGCGGATCGCGCGCCACCCCAACGCGGGATTTTCCTCTTCGACATTGCGCATATAGGGCAGCACCTTGTCGCCGCCGATGTCGAGCGTGCGGAAGGTGACCGGCCGGTTGCCGGCGGCGTCGAGCACGGAACGGTACAGCGCATATTGCTCGGTGGTGCGCGGGAATGTCGCCGCGACCATGAACTGCAATTCGGTGCGGAACAGCCCGATGCCGGCGGCACCGGTCTCCTCGATATGCGGCAGGTCAACGGCGAGGCCGGCATTCAGCAACAGCGTGAAGCGCTCGCCGTCCTTGCTGACGCTCGGCCGGTCGCGCAGGGCGGCATATTGCTGCTGGCGCCGCGCGCGCAGCTTCACGCGCTCGACATAGGCCGCTTCCATGTCCGGCAGGGGACGCACATGGACGTCGCCGGTTACGCCGTCGACGATGATGGCATCGCCCGAATCGACGATGCCGGTCGCGTTTTCGACCTCGCCGATGGCGGCGATGCCGAGCGCGCGCGCGACGATCGCGACATGCGAGTTCGGGCCGCCTTCCTCCAGGATCAACCCGCGCAGCCGCTTGCGGTCATATTCGAGCAAAGCCGCCGGGCCCATGGTGCGCGCCACCACGATGGCGTTGTCGGGCAGGCGCTCGCGCGGCGGGACATAATCCTTGCCGAGCAATTGATGCATCAGCCGGTTGGCGAGATCGTCGAGGTCGTGCAGCCGGTCGCGCAGATACGGGTCGGTGATGCGCAGCATGCGTGCGCGGGTGTCGGACTGGACACGCTCGACCGCGGCTTCGGCGGTCAAGCCGGTGCGCACCGCTTCTTCCAGCCGATGCACCCAGCCGCGGTCATAGGCAAACATGCGATAGGCATCGAGCACTTCGCGATGCTCGCCGTCGCCGCCCATGTCGCCGCGCTCAAGCAAAGTGTCGAGGTCGGTGCGCAAGGTTTCCAGCGCCCCTTCCAGGCGTTTCACTTCCTTCGGCACGTCTTCGGCGATGAAATTGGTGATCACCACGCGCGGCTCGTGCAGCACCACATGGCCGAGCGCGATGCCTTCGCTCAGCGCGGTGCCTTTGATCGCGATCGTCCGGCGGACGGCAGGCTCCAGCCCCGGCCGCGCCAGTGCCGAGAGTTCGCCCGAGGCGATCATCTCGGCCAGCACCATCGAGGTGGTCTGCAGCGCCTCTTCTTCCTCCTCGGAATAGGTGCGCCGGGCGCGGTTCTGCACCACCAGCACGCCGAGCGTGTTGCCGGCGCGCAGGATCGGCACGCCGAGGAAGGCGTTGTAGATTTCTTCGCCGGTTTCCGGGCGGAACGAGAAGGCCGGATGGTTCTGCGCGTCGGAGAGGTTGATCGGGTTCGCCTCGCTGGCGACCAGGCCGACCAGGCCTTCGTCGGAGCGCAGCACGGTTTGATGGACCGCTTCCGCTTTCAAGCCTTCGGTGGCGTATAGCTCAAGGGTTCCGTCTACGCGCAACACGTAGACAGAGCAGACTTCCGCCACCATGTTGGCGGCGATCAGAACGACCACCTTGTCGAGGCGTTCCTGCGCGCTGACCGGCTCCGCCATGACCTCGCGGAGGCGTCGCAGCAACACGCGCGGACCGCCCAGAGCGCCACGCATGACGTGATCCCTCAGGCGAAAAGCATCCGGCCGGACCCACCTTAGGCCCTTGCCCTGCTCAAATGGAAATCGCTTTCGCAGGCCCCTTTGTGCCTGCGGCCGCTCAAGCCGTTCTGCGGTATAGCGAACCGGAGCTTGCACCCGCAAGCGACAACGGCGCGTACCCGGATTTACTGCAGGTTCAACGTTTTCCAGACTGGAATCATGGACTCCGCCGCGGCCCCTGACTAGGGTCCCTGCCGGGCCGGAGTCGATCCCGGAAAGCCCATGATTTCAGGCAATGTTGCGGTGCAGGATGCACCCCTTGCCGCTGAAAGAGGGAGTTCTCCATGCGTGCCGATCAGATCAACGATTCGGGCGAGACCAGCTACAAATTCACCCACACCATCGACGGCAAGGCCGAGGGCAGCGACAAGACCTTCGGCGTCATCAACCCGGCCACCGGGGCGGTGTTCGCGCAATGCCCGGATGCGTCCCGGGAACAGCTCGAACGGGCCGTCGCCACCGCCCGCCGCGCCTTCAAGGACTGGAGCCGGCTCTCCTTCGCCGAGCGCCGCGGCTATCTCCACCGGCTGGCGGCCAAGGTGCGCGAGCGCGCCGAGGAAATCGCCGCCGTCATTACCCGCGAGCTGGGCAAGCCGTTGTCGAATTCGATCCGCGAGATGGCCGGCACCGCTGCGTCGCTGGAGCAGATGGCCAACCTCGAGGTCAAGGACGAGGTGATGCGCGATGACGGCAAGAACCGCATCACGATGTCGTTCCGGCCGATGGGCGTGGTCGGCGCGATCGCGCCGTGGAACGTGCCGGTGGCACTGGCCTCGCACAAGATCGCGCAGGGGCTGATCACCGGCAACACGCTGGTCCTCAAGCCGTCGCCCTACACGCCGCTCTCGACCTTGCTGGTCGGCGAGATTTCGCGCGAGGTGCTGCCGCCCGGCGTGTTCAACGTGATCGCCGGCGGCAATGATCTCGGGCAGTGGATCACCGAGCATCCGGGCATCGACAAGATCAGCTTCACCGGCTCGGTCGCGACCGGCAAGCGCGTGATGGCGTCGTCCGCGGGTACGCTCAAGCGCGTCACGCTGGAGCTTGGCGGCAACGATCCCGCGATCATGCTGGACGACGTCGATATCGACACGATGACCGCGAAGATCTTCGGCGGCGCCTTCGCCAATTGCGGCCAGATCTGCATGGCGGTGAAGCGCGTCTATGTGCCGGAGAAGATGTACGAGCCGGTGCTGGAATCTTTCGCCAAGCTGGCCGGCGCATTGCGGGTCGGTGACGGCTTCGAACCGGACGTGCAGATGGGGCCGCTGCAGAACAAGATGCAATACGACAAGGTGCTCGACGTGCTGGAGGACACCAAGCGGCGTCCTGAGGCGCGCATCGTCGCCGGCGGCAACACGCTCAATCGTCCCGGCTATTTCCTGCAGCCGACCATCATCGCCGACCTCAAGGACGATGCGCGACTGGTGACCGAGGAGCAGTTCGGCCCGATCCTGCCGGTGCTCAAATACAAGGACCTCGACGACGCCATCGCGCGCGCCAACGACACCCGCATGGGGCTCTGCGCGTCGGTCTGGACCAACGACAAGAAGCGTGGCGCTGAGATCGCGGCGCGGATCGAGGCCGGCACGGTCTGGATCAACCACCATGTCGGCTCGGAAGCGGACGTGCCGTTCGGCGGCTTCAAGGAATCCGGCATGGGCCGCGAACACGGCGTGATGGGCCTCCAGGCCTATATGGAAGCGCAGGTCATCAACGTCCCGGCGGCGTAGGGCTGACGCGTCATTCCGGACGCCGCGCAAGCGGCGATCCGGAATCCAGACAAGAACGATTCTGGCTCGTTTCTGGATTCCGGGTTCGCACCTTCGGTGCGCCCCGGAATGACAACCACAATGAAAGGACCGCCTGCGCATTTTGACGTTGGCAGCGGCCCCGCGGGTCTCTAAACCGCTGTCAATACAGGAGGACCAGCCCATGGACGCGAAAACCCCCGCGCACCTCGCCCGCAACGATCTCGATCAATACCGGCTGCGGAATTTCATCGAGGATCTCGGCCCGGATGAACTCGACACCCATGACGAGGCGGTGGACTTCGCGCAGGTCGCGGAAATCCTGCATGGCAATCCCAAGGCGGTGCTGTTCCGCAAGGCCGGGCCGGACGGCGTCGAACTGGTCGGCAATGTCGCGGCCAAGCGCACCCGCCTGGCGCGCGCATTCGGTGTCACGCCCGACAAGCTGCTCCAGGAGATCCAGCGCCGGCTGAAGATCGAACCGAACCTGATCGAACTGGCGCAGAGCGATGCCCCGGTCCAGGAAGTCGTGCTGACCGGCGCCGATGCCGACCTGCTCAAGCTGCCGGTGCATCTGCAACATGCGCTCGATGGCGCGCCGTATATCTCGGCCTCGATCGACTATTCGATCGATCCGGCGACGGGCAAGACCAATTCCGGTTTCCGCCGCATCATGATGCGCGGTCCGCACGAGGCCGGCGTCGACCTCAATGCGCCGAGCGATCTGCGCGCGATCTACCAGGCGGCGCATGCTCGCGGCGAGCGGCTCAATGTCAGCTTCGTGGTCGGCTCGCATCCGATCGATTTCGTGTCTGCGACGATGCGCATTCCGGTCGATGAGCTCGGTCTCGTCGCCTCGCTGCGCGGCGGCTCGATGCCGGTGGTGAAGTGCCGTACCAACGATATCCGCGTGCCGGCCGATGCCGAGATGGTGATCGAGGGTTATTTCGACGAGAACGGCTATTCCGAGCAGGAAGGTCCCTATGGCGAATATCTCGGCTATTACGGCGTGGTGAAGAAGAACCCGATCTTCCACGTCACCGCGATCACCCATCGGCGCGATGCGCTGTTCCAGACCGCGACGATCTCCGGCGCGCATATGGACATGACCGACACCTCGAATCTCGAGGCGTTGCGCATGGAGCTCAATGTCTGGCGTGCGCTTGAAACGGTGGTGCGCGAGCCGGTCGCGGTCTATGCGCCGGTCTCGGCCGGCGGTTCGATGAGCGTGCGCTTCTCCCTCAAGCAGCGCTTTGCCGGCGAGGCGCGCTCCGCGCTCTACACCGTGCTCGGTTCGGTCGGTGTGAAGAATGCCTTCGCGCTCGATCCCGATATCGACATCTTCAACGACAAGCAGGTCGAGTGGGCGTTCGGTACGCGCTACCAGCCGGACAAGGACATCATCATCGCGACCGGCGTGCGCACCTCGCCGCTCGATCCGTCGCTGCATGGCGCGATCTCCGGCTCCAAGGCCGGCTATGATCTCACCTGGCCGCTGCAGCACGCGAACCGCTGGGATCTCGTGACGCCGAAGCCGCCGAGCTATCCCGGCAAGCGCTTCCCCTCGCTCAAGGCGGCGTTGCAGGACGGACCGAAATGGTTCGAGGAACTGATGGCCGCGGTCGGCAGCCGTGACGGCCGTGAGGTCGTGCGCGAACTGCACACGTTCCGAGCGCAAGGCCTTGAGCGCGACGAGCAGGGCAAGTATTTCTTGAAGAAGTGAAAAGGTGTCATTCCGGGACGCGCGCAGCGCGAACCCGGAATCCATACGCCGTAGCGGGCGTTATTGAATCGAGATAGCTGGGGTTATGGATTCCGGGCTCGCGGGCGTCGCCCGCGCCCCGGAATGACGGCAATGCCGTCACTTATCCAAATCGTAAAGGCTATGCAGCGTGCGCACCGCGAGTTCAGTCGATGCTGCATCGATCAGCACCGAGAACTTGATCTCCGACGTCGTGATGGCGCGGATGTTGATGCCCTTTTCGGCCAGCGCCTTGAAGGCCTGCGCGGCGACGCCGGCGTGGCTACGCATGCCGATGCCGATCACCGACACCTTGGCGACGTCGGTCGCGCCGTCGAAGCGCTGATAGCCGATCGTGTCTTTCGAGGTCTTCAGCACCTGCACGGCGCGCTCATAATCGCCGGCCGGCACCGTGAAGGTGAGGTCGGTGGTCTGGCCGTCGGCCGACACGTTCTGCACGATCATGTCGACGTTGATGTTGTTGTCGGCCAGCGGTCCGAAGATCGCGGCCGCGATGCCCGGTTTGTCCTGGACGTTGCGGATCGAGATCTGCGCCTCGTCCTTGGAAAAGGCGATGCCGGTGACGGTCTGTTGTTCCACGATCTCCTCCTCGCCGCAGATCAGCGTCCCGGGCGGCTCCGCCTTCGGGTCGATGTCTTCCGGCTTATCGAAACTCGACCGCACGAAGATGCGGACGTTATGCAGCATGCCGAGCTCGACCGAGCGCACCTGCATCACCTTGGCGCCGAGCGAAGCAAGTTCCAGCATTTCTTCATAGGCGATCTTGTCGAGCCGCTGCGCCTGCGGCACCACGCGCGGATCGGTGGTGTAGACGCCGTCGACGTCGGTATAAATGTCGCAGCGCTCGGCATTGATCGCCGCGGCGATCGCCACCGCAGATGTGTCCGAGCCGCCGCGGCCGAGCGTCGAGATCCGGCCGGTCGCGCCATGCACGCCTTGGAACCCGGCGATGACCGCGACCTCGCGCTTGTCCTGGAAGCGCCTGACGATGGCGTCGCCGTCGATGCCGAGGATGCGCGCGGAACCGTGGACGTCCGAGGTCTGGATCGGAAGCTGCCAGCCCTGCCAGGAGCGCGCCGGCACGCCGATCTGCTGCAGCGCGATCGCGAGCAGCCCGGACGTGACCTGCTCGCCGGAGGCGACCACGGCGTCATATTCACGCTGGTCGTAATGGGGTGAGGCGTCCTTGACCCAGGCCACCAGTTCGTTGGTCTTGCCGGACATGGCGGAGACCACCACCGCCACGTCATGACCAGCGTCGACCTCGCGCTTCACATGGCGCGCGACGTTGCGGATACGGTCGATATCGGCGACCGACGTACCGCCGAATTTCATTACCAGACGGGCCATGGGGGTGCTGACTAGGGGTGCTTAAAGCTTCGAAAGGCGGCTATACATAACGGCGGGGTGGGGTGAGAGCAAATATTAGTTGGCCGCGTCCGGCGCGGTTCCAGGCGGGCATGCAAGAGGTGACGATGGCTGGCGAAGCACGACAATCCACGGTGGATGAGGCCGACGTCGCCCGCTTCTCGCGGCTGGCCGACACCTGGTGGGACGCGCGCGGCAAGATGGGCGTGCTGCACCGGTTCAACCCGGTCCGGCTTGCCTATATCAAAGACGCCGCCTGCCGGCAGTTCGGGCGCGAGCGCAAGCGGCTCGATGCGTTTGCCGGCCTGCGCATTCTCGACATCGGCTGCGGTGGCGGGCTCCTGTGCGAGCCGTTGACGCGGCTCGGCGCGAGCGTCGTCGGCGTCGATCCCTCGGAAACCAACATCGCGGTGGCGACGCTGCATGCCGCCAAGTCGGGCCTCGCGATCGACTATCGCGCCAGCACCGCGGAAGCGCTCGCCGACGCCGGCGAACGCTTCGACATCGTGCTCGCGATGGAAGTCGTCGAACACGTCGCCGACATGCCGCTGTTCGTCGCGCGTTGTGCCGAAATGGTACGGCCGGACGGATTGATGATCGTGGCGACGCTCAATCGCACGCTGAAGAGCTTCGCGCTCGCCATCGTCGGTGCGGAATATGTGCTCGGCTGGGTGCCGCGCGGTACCCATCAATGGGACAAATTCGTCACACCGAACGAACTCGAGATCGCACTTGAGCGCGGCGGGCTGCATGTGAGCGGCGAGACCGGAGTGATTTACAACATCCTCGCCGACACCTGGGATCTCTCACGCGACATGGACGTGAATTACATGCTGACGGCGGCGAAGCCGGCCTGATCATGTTCGACGCGTCGTGGCTCTGGGCACTCTTCACGCTGATCGCCGCGGCCGGCCAGACAGTCCGCAACGCGACCCAGCGCGAGTTGACCGCGACGCTCGGAACCGTCGGCGCAACGCATGTGCGCTTCCTGTTCGGTTTTCCGTTCGCGCTGCTGTTCCTCGTGATTGTCGTGAGCGTCAGCGGCGTTGCGCTGCCGCGTCCAGGTCTCGCCTATTGGCCCTGGTTGGCGCAAGGCGCGCTGGCGCAGATCGCCGCGACCGCGCTGATGCTCGCCGCGATGGGCGAGCGCTCCTTCGTGGTTGCCATCGCCTATATCAAGACCGAGCCGGTGCAGGTCGCCATCTTCGGCCTGATCTTCCTCGGCGACGTGGTCACCACGCCGATGCTGGCCGCGATCGTGATCGCGACCGCCGGCGTGGTGCTGATGTCGTTCCGCCCGGGTGCCGCGGCCGGTTCTTCGAAGGCCACGGTGATCGGGGTCAGCGCCGGCGCAATGTTCGCGCTGTCGGCGGTCGGCTATCGCGGCGCGATCCTCAGTCTCGACACGCCGAGCTATGTGATGGCCGCGACCTTCACGCTGGCGCTCGGCCTCGTACTTCAGGCCGGGTTGCTGACCGGATATCTCGCGCTGCGCGACCGCGCGGTGCTGGCGGCGATCATCCGGGCCTGGCGGCCGTCATTATTCGCCGGCTTCATGGGCGCGCTGGCCTCGCAATTCTGGTTTCTGGCCTTCGCGCTTGCCACCGCGGCGAGCGTGCGCACGCTCGCGCTGGTCGAGGTCCTGTTCGCGCAGGCGATCTCGTTCTTCGTGCTGAAGCAGGCCACGGCGCCGCGCGAAGCGATCGGCATTTCGTTGGTGGTGGCGGGCGTCGTGCTGCTGATCTGGGCGCATTGAATCCGACGCGCTGTTTTTATTTTAACCCTCTCCCGTAAGGATTTGTTGAGATTCGCGGCCAGCCGATCCGGCGTGATCCGATTCGTTCTCGCGTGAACACAGCGCGATCAGCCGCGAACATCCTGAGACTTGATCCAGGATGGGACAGGTCGTGTGCTGTGAAGCGCGCAACACGCACACTGTCATGGCCGGGCTTGACCCGGCCATCCATCGTTTTCGAAAAATGGATCGCCGGATCAAGTCCGGCGATGACACCGAATCTCACGTCCGAATCAGTTCCGGTCTTCCGGCAGCATCGGCAGGGGATGAAACTCGATCCCTTCCTCATGCAGCGCCTTGGCGTCGTCGGGGGAGGCTTCGCCGTAGATCGAGCGATGCTCGGTCTCGCCGTAATGCATCTTGCGCGCTTCTTCGGAGAATTTCGGGCCGACATAGTCGGAATTCTTGGTCAGGTGCTCTTTCAGCTCTTTGAGCTTGGCGCGGAATTCCTGCTCCACCGGCGACACCATCGCGACCGGTGCCGGCGCTGTGGTCTCGGCGGCGATCGGCTCAGCCGGCACTTGCCGCGACGATGACTTCTTCTTGGCGCCACGCCCGAGCGTCGGCGCCATCAGCGCCTTTTCGACCTTGGTCGAGCCGCAAGTGGGACATTCGACAAGCCCGCGCTTGGCCTGCATGTCGAAGGCGTCCGAGTTCGAGAACCAGCTCTCGAAGCCGTGGCCCTTGGCGCAATTGAGATTGTAACGGATCACGTCTGGCCTCGCACCGCATGCAGATGCACCGGCTCCGCCATCGGCTCGACCATTTCGAAGCGCCGGCCGTGCTGCAGCGACGGGATCCGCCCGCGTGTCGCCGCGACCTGCGCCGGATCGACCTGCGCCAGCACCACGCCAGGCTCGGTGCCGCCTTCGGCGACGATGCGGCCCCAGGGGTCGATCACGATCGAATGGCCAAATGTCGCGCGGCCGTTCTCATGCATGCCGCCCTGCGCGGCGGCGAGGACATAGGCGCCATTCTCGATCGCGCGCGCACGCAGCAATATGTGCCAATGCGCCTCGCCGGTTTGTGCCGTGAAGGCGGCCGGAACGGTGAGGAACGACGCACCCGCTTCGGCCAGCGCGCGATACAAAGCCGGGAAGCGCAGGTCGTAACAGATGGTGAGGCCGATGCGTCCCCATGGCAGGTCGTGCACCACGGCGATCTCGCCCGGCCGGTAGCTCGCCGACTCGCGATAGCTCTCGCCGTTGGGCAGATCGACGTCGAACATATGGATCTTGTCATAGCGCGCGACGAGGTCGCCCTTCGGATCGATCAGGAACGAGCGGTTGGCGACGCGGTTGCCTTCGAGTCTGATCGCCAGCGAGCCGAGATGGACATGCAAAGACAATTCGCGCGCGAGATCGCGGAACGCCGCGAGGCTCGTGTCGGTCTCTTCCGGCGCGATCACCTCCAGCAGCTTCTCTTTGTTCAGCGCCAGGATGTTGGTCATCTCCGGCGTCATCACATATTCGGCGCCGCCGGCCTTGGCCTCGCGGATCAGCTTCACGGCAACATCGCGGTTGGCGTCGGGGGAAAAGCCCGAGCGCATCCCGATCAATCCAACAGTGAAGGTGGCGCCGCCGCCCTTGCTCATACAGCGGGGCCCGCCGCGAGCAGTGGATCGAGCTTGCCGGCCGACTCGAGCGCATGGAGCTCGTCGGACCCGCCGACATGGGTCGCGCCGATGAAGATCTGCGGCACGGTCATGCGGCCGTTCGCGCGCTGGATCATCTCCTGGCGCTTGTCGGCGTCGCCGCTGACGTCGATCTCGGTATAGGCGGCCCCCTTGCGGGTCAGCAGGGCCTTGGCCCGGACGCAATAGGGGCAATAGCGCGTGGTGTAGATGTCGATCTGGGCCATGGTCCGCCGCCGAATTGAAGCTCAGAGTTATATATGAGGCCGCAAAGGCGCCACAACCCGTGCGAACACCAGCACGTCGACGCGGGCCGCACCGGCCCGGGTCAGGGTGCGGGCGCAGGCCTCGGCGGTGGCGCCGGAGGTGAGCACGTCGTCGACCAGGATCAGCCGCCGTCCCGCCACTTGCGTGCGGTCGCCGACCCGGAACGCGCCCTGCACATTTTCCGCACGTTCGGCGCGCGTCAGGCCCACCTGCTGCGGGGTGGATTTGACGCGTAGCAGGACGCGGTCCGCGACCGGAACCTTGCCGGCCGTCGCAATGATGCCGGCCAACGCGGCCGACTGGTTGAAGCGTCGTGCCCACAGCCTGCGCCAATGCAACGGTACTGGGACCAGCGCATCGGCGTCGGCGAGCAGTTCGGCCCCCGCATGCGCCATCCAGCGGCCCATCACCGGCGCGAGATCCATCCGGTCGCCGTATTTCAGCCCGTGGATCAGAGTACTCGACACCTCGTCGTAATGCACCGCCCCGCGCGCCCGGTCATAGGCCGGCGGCTCGGCGATCGCTTCCAACGACAGGATGCCCGGGCCCGGATCATAAGCGAACGGAATGCCGAGCCGCTCGCAATAGGGCCGCGCGATGAACGAGAGCTTCGACCAGCAGGCGGCACAGAGCCCTTCCGCCGCGACCTGCTCGCGGCATGAGGGACACAATCGCGGCAGCGCGGTATCCAGCGCGAAGCCGAAGGTTGCGCGAAGAGCGGACGTGATCGCCAGCATGCCGAACGCTACCGCGCGCTCCGGACGACCTCAATGGGGACGACACCGGCATCATGCATTAGAGTGTTCCGATGTCCTCGCAGCCTATCATCTTCGATCGCAAGCTGATCCGCGCGCGCCAGCAGCGTGCGGCGCGGCTGGAGCCGTCCGGGTTTCTGCTCGATCGCGTCGCGGAAGATTTCGCGGACCGGCTCGCGGTGGTGCTGCGCCGCTTCGACGTGGCGCTCGATCTCGGCACGCCGGGCGATGCGATCCGCCTCGCGCTCGCGGCAAGCGGCAAGGTCGGGACGATCGTCGCGGCCGACAGCGTGATCGTGGACGAGGAGGCGCTGCCGTTCGGCAATGGCACGCTCGACCTCGTCGCATCCGGGCTCGCGCTGCATAGCGTCAATGATCTTCCCGGCACGCTGGTTCAGATCCGCCGAGCACTGAAGCCCGATGGGCTGTTTCAGGCGGCGCTGTTCGGCGGCGACACACTCACCGAATTGCGTGAGGCCTTCGCGGTGGCCGAGACCGAGATCGAGGGCGGCATCTCGCCGCGCGTCGCGCCGTTCGCGGATATTCGGGACATGGGCGCATTGTTGCAGCGCGCCGGCTTCGCGCTGCCGGTGACCGATGTCGATGGCGTCACGGTGCGTTACGGCTCGCCGGTCGGCCTGCTCCACGACCTGCGCCGCATGGGCGCGACCAATGCTTTGGTCGCGCGGCGGCGTACGCCGCTGCGGCGTCGGACTCTGGCGCGCATGCTGGAAGTCTATGCCGAGCGCTTCGCCGATGCCGATGGGCGCGTGCGCGCGACCTTCGAGATCGTCTGGCTGTCGGGATGGGCGCCGCATGAGAGCCAGCAGCAGCCGCTGGCGCCGGGCTCCGCGCGCACGCGGCTGGCCGATGCGTTGGGAACCGCGGAGCGATCTGCCGGTGAGAAGCCCGGCGAGTAGTTATTTCAGCATCGTCGAAACGTTGGCGAACATCGTGTTGGTCTGGCTACCGAGCCGGGTTACGGCGGCTACGATCGCGACCGCGATGCCGCCGGCCACCATCGCATATTCGATCGCGGTGGCACCGCGTGTATCCGCGGCGAAGCGGCGGGCATGGCGCATGATGGCGCGGATCTGGGTCGTCGAGAACATTCTGTTCAGCCCCATTGCAGTCCTCAGTCACAGCAGCGCCATCAGATGCGCCACCAGAGGTTCGTCGGCTGCAGGCATCGGATAGTCGCGCAGCTTGTTCGGCCGCACCCAGGCTATCGCTTGTCCCTCCAGCGGCGTGACATTCCCCCCCCAACGCCGGCACACGTAGAGCGGCATCAGCAGGTGGAAGTCGCGATAGGCATGGCTCGCGAAAGTCAGCGGCGCGAGACAGGCCTCCTTGACGACGATCCCTAACTCTTCCTTCAACTCCCGGATCAAGCTGTCCTCGGGTTTTTCGCCCGACTCGATCTTGCCCCCGGGGAACTCCCACAAGCCGGCCATCGACTTGCCGGCCGGCCGCTGGGCGAGCAGCACCCGCCCATCGGCATCCACCAACGCGCAAGCGGCAACCAGAACCACCTTGCTCACGATCCGGCCACTCCACTTTGACGTGTCGAAGTTAACGGACGCTTCCTTTCGGATGATTAACGCTGGTTAACCACCCGTTACGACCGGTAATCGCCGTTGATCGCGACGTATTCCTTGGTCAGGTCGCAAGTCAGCACCCGGTCGCGGCCCTTGCCGAGGCCGAGCGCGACCTTGAGTGTGATCTCGGGCTTCTTCATCACCGCGGAGACTTCAGCCTCGTCATAGGCGGGGTCGCGCGCGCCCTTGTGGGCGACGCGGATGCCGCCGAACCAGATCGAGAGCTTGTCGCGATCGGCCGGCTCGCCGGCCTTGCCGACCGCCATCACCACGCGGCCCCAATTTGCGTCTTCGCCAGCGAAGGCGGTCTTCACCAGCGGCGAATTGGCGATCGACATTGCGATCCGGCGCGCCGACATTTTCGATGTCGCGCCTTCGACGATCACTTCGACCAGCTTGCGCGCGCCTTCGCCGTCGCGCGCGACCTGCTCGGACAGGCTCGCAAGCACCGCGAAGAACGCCTTGCGGAACGCCTTGAGCTTCGGATCGCCGGCGCGTGCGATGCGCGGCGTGTTTTTCGCCGCGCCGGTGGCGAAGGCGAGCAGCGTGTCGGAGGTCGAGGTGTCGCCGTCGATGGTCACGGCGTTGAACGTGTCAGTGACCGCCTCGCGCAGCAGCGAGCGCAACGCCGCCGGCGCGATCGCGGCGTCGGTGAACACGAAGGACAGCATCGTCGCCATGTCGGGCGCGATCATTCCGGCGCCCTTGGCGATGCCGTTGATGGTCACCAGGCTCTTGCCGATTTTGGCTTGCGCGGTCGCGACCTTGGGGAAGGTATCGGTGGTCATGATCGCCTTGGCGGCGTCGAGCCACAGATCGTCTTTCGCCTCGCCGACCATGCGATCGAGCACGCCGTCAAACGCGTTGGCATTCAGCGGCTCGCCGATCACGCCGGTCGAGGCGAGGAAGATGTCGCCGGGTTTGCAGCCGACCGCCCTGGAAGCCAGCTTGGCGGTGAACGCGGTCGCTGCGCGTCCGGTCTTGCCGGTGAAGGCATTGGCGTTGCCGGAGTTCACGACCAGCGCACGCGCCTGGCCGCCCGGGAGATTTTCCTGGCACCATTCCACCGGCGCGGACGGACATTTGGATTTGGTCAGAACGCCGGCCACGGCGGTACCGGGATCGAGCAGCGCCAGCAGCACGTCGGTGCGCCCCTTGTAGCGGATGCCCGCGGCCGCGGTGGCAAGGCGC
Organism: Bradyrhizobiaceae bacterium; assembly: GCA_947481635.1. Lineage (GTDB taxonomy): Bacteria > Pseudomonadota > Alphaproteobacteria > Rhizobiales > Xanthobacteraceae > CANKHJ01. The sequence goes on along the minus strand of CANKHJ010000036.1, from coordinate 6,582 downwards.
ACGCCGGCGATCGGCGGCATGTCGGGATAGGACGTCGGGGCAAGCGGGGAGATGGGAGTGGACATGAGTTCTCGCGGTCATTCCGGGGCCCGACCGATTTGGCCGGTGCGGGGAATCCATAGCCACAAATATCAAGATAAGAAACTATCGCTGCGACGCTTCGATGTCGGGGTCGCGATCCTGACTCCGCAACCGGTCGGCTTGACAGTCGTGGGACGATCGATTTCTACTCACTCCATGGGGATAGCGATCTCCCCACGAAGCGACATGCTGAAGCATCGCGTCCCTCGATCATGCCAGGACGCATCATGTCGCCGAACCCTCTTCCCGTTATGAGCCTTCCATCGAATTATTCCGGCGGCCCTTACCCGCCGATTCCTCCGGCTTTCATCGAGAAAGGGAATAGTGGCGATCGTCCGGAGGCCCCGGTGCGCCAGGGACGATCGGTCAGCCCATGAAGCTCATCTTTTTCGCCCGAGCCCTGCGCGACTTCGGCGACGGCTTCGTCGCCATCTTGTTGCCGGTCTATCTCCTGGCGCTCGGACTCTCGCCGCTGCAGGTCGGCATCATCGCGACTGCGTCGCTGCTCGGATCCGCGTTGCTGACCATCGTGGTTGGAATTCTCGGCGCCAGATACGACCATCGCCAGCTGTTGTTGGCCGCGGCCAGCCTGATGATCGCGACCGGCGTCGCCTTCGCCGTGGTCCATGACTATGCGTTGCTCGTGGTGATCGCTTTTGCCGGCACGATCAATCCGTCGTCTGGCAGTGTGAGTGTGTTCATGCCGCTGGAACACGCCGTGCTGGCGCGCGAGGTGGGCGACCTTCAGCGCACCAGGATGTTCGCGCGGTACAGCTTGGTAGGTGCGATGGCGGGCGCCGTCGGCGCGCTTGCCGCGGCGACGCCAGAGATTCTGGCGGTGTTCGGGCTCGGCCAATTCGCGGCCATCAAGCTGATGTTCGTCGTCTACGCCATGCTCGGCCTGGCAGGCAGTCTGGTTTATGCCCGAGTGCCCAAGCACGACCCCTCGCAGGATGTCGGCACGCCGTCGGCACTCGGGCCGTCCCGCTGGATCGTCTATAAGCTCGCCGTCCTGTTCAGCCTCGATGCTTTTGCTGGAGGCTTTGTCGTCCAGTCGCTGCTTGCGCTGTGGCTGTTCGAACGTTTTGACATGTCGCTGCCGGCCGCGAGCCTGTTCTTCTTCTGGACCGGCGTGCTCTCGGCGTTCTCGTTCCCCGTCGCGGCGTGGATCGCCCAGCGCATCGGACTCGTGAACACCATGGTGTTCACGCATATTCCATCCAGCATCGCGTTGATGCTGGCGGCGGTCGCGCCTACGCTGCCGCTGGCGCTTGGTTTGCTGTTGGCTCGGGCCGCGCTGTCACAAATGGACGTGCCGACGCGTTCGTCCTACGTGATGGCGGTGGTCACCCCCGCCGAACGGGCCGCCGCCGCGAGTTTCACCGCGGTGCCGCGCAGCCTGGCGGCCACAGCTAGTCCTGCGCTTGCGGGCGCATTGTTCGCGGCCTCGTTCCGCGCCTGGCCGCTGGTCATCTGCGGAGCCTTGAAGATCGTCTATGACCTTCTGCTCCTGATGCAGTTCCGGCACTTGAAGCCGCCGGAAGAGCGATAGCGGATTATTTCTTAGCCGCCGGTGCCTCGGCCGGCTTGTCGAGCCGCTCGACTTTGCCGGTTTCGCGCAGCTTGGCGACGTATTCGGTCTGCGCCTTGCGGCTCAGATAGGTCTGGATCTGGTCCTTGACCTTGTCGAATTCCGGAACCGCCTTCTTGCGCTTCTCTTCCAGCTTGATGACGTGCCAGCCGAACTGGCTCTTCACCGGATTCGAGATCTGGCCTTCGAACATCTTGAAGGCCACCTCGGAGAATTCCGGCACCATCTGGTCCTTGCCGAAGAAGCCGAGGTCGCCGCCGTCGGCCGCGCCGGGGTCCTTGGACTTTTCCTTGGCCAAGGCGGCGAAATCGGCCTTGTCCTCGCGCAATTGCCGGACGATCTCGGTCGCCTCTTCCTGGGTCGCCACCAGGATATGGCGCGCGCGCACCTCTTCCTCGTCGCCCATCGACTTCACGGCGGTGTTGTAGACTTCCTTCATCGCCTCGTCGGTGAGTGCGGCCTTGCCGACGGCCTGAAGCTGCAGCCCCATGATCAGCTTGTTGCGCGTCAGTTCGATGCGCTGCTTGAACTCGGTCGTGTCGGCCATTTTCGCGCTGTCAGGCGCTTTCGCCACCAGGATGATGTCGGAGAGATAGGCGAGCACCTGCTCGCGGCGCTGGTCCGGCGGAATCTGCTGGATTTCCTGGCCGAGGTCGTCCTCGGCGATCGCGAGGTCGCTCTCGCGGATGTCGACGCCGTTGACCTTGGCGACCACCTTGTCATTGGGGTTGGCCGGCGCGGCGGCGGACGGGGCTGGGGCCTGGGCGGCGGGCTTCTGGTCGCAGCCGATCAGCGGCAGGGTGAGCAGGGCGAGACCGGCCAAAACCGGCACAAAATGACGCAGCCGCGGGGCAGGGTGGGATGTGGGCATCGGCAAAGTCATCATTCGTTCCTCGGGGCATCCGCCCCCCTTGGCGGCGGCGCGGACACTCGCCGAATCGTCGCATATTGGCAATCGTTGATTTGGTTGTCTTTTTGACGATGGCGTGAGCCATTTCGGCCAATTGACAAGGCCTGGACCCCCTCCTATCTCTCCGGAAACTCCGCCCGGCTGAGCCGGCGCGGCGCGTATTGTTGTGGTCCCCTCGATACGCGCCTGCCCAATGATTACCTGCCTGGTTCGGATATCGGTTGGTGCGCTCGCACCGGAAAGGCTTTCATGCTCGGCGCCGTCGCCCGCAAGCTGTTCGGCTCGTCGAACGACCGGCGTATCAAGACCTATCGAGCCCGCGTCGACGCGATCAACGCGCTCGAGCCGGAAGTCTCCAAGCTGTCCGATGAGGCGCTGCGCGCACGGACCGAGGTCTTCAAGAAGCAGGTCGCCGAAGGCGCCTCGCTCGACGATATCCTGGTTCCGGCCTTCGCCACCGTGCGCGAGGGCGCGAAGCGCGCCATTGGGCAGCGCCACTTCGACGTGCAGATGATCGGCGGCATGATCCTGCATGACGGCAAGATTTCGGAGATGAAGACCGGCGAAGGCAAGACGCTGGTCGCCACGCTCGCGGTCTATCTCAACGCGCTCGCCGGTCGCGGCGTCCACGTCGTGACCGTCAACGACTACCTCGCCAAGCGCGACTCCGAATGGATGGGGCAGATCTACAATTTCCTCGGCTTGACCACCGGCGTCATCGTGCACGGGATCGACGACGAGGAGCGCAAGAAGGCCTACGACGCCGACGTCACCTACGGCACCAACAACGAGCTCGGCTTCGACTACCTGCGCGACAACATGAAGTATCGCATGGAGGACATGGTCCAGCGCGGGCACACTTACGCGATCGTCGACGAAGTCGACTCGATCCTGATCGACGAGGCGCGCACGCCGCTGATCATTTCCGGCCCGCTCGACGACCGCTCGGAATTCTACAACACCATCGACGTCTATATCCCGATCCTGAACGCGGCCGACTTCGAGGTCGACGAGAAGCAGCGCACCGTTTCCATGACCGAAGCCGGCATGGAGAAAATGGAGCGCGCGCTGCGCGACGCCAAACTGCTCAAGGGCGACTCGCTCTACGACGTCGAGAACGTCTCGACTGTCCATCACGTCAATCAGGCGCTGCGCGCCCACAAGCTGTTCCAGCGCGACAAAGACTACATCGTGCGCAACGGCGAGGTCGTCATCATCGACGAATTCACCGGCCGCATGATGCCGGGCCGGCGTTATTCGGAAGGACTGCATCAGGCGCTCGAAGCCAAAGAGCATCAGCCGATCCAGCCCGAGAACCAGACGCTCGCCTCGATCACGTTCCAGAATTATTTCCGCATGTACGAGAAGCTGTCCGGCATGACCGGCACGGCGCTCACCGAGGCGGAGGAATTCCTCGACATCTACAATCTCGAAGTGCTCGAAGTCCCGACCAACATGCCGCTGATCCGCGACGATCAGGACGACGAAGTCTATCGCACCAACGTCGAGAAATACCGCTCGATTGTCACGCTGCTCGAGGATTGCAAACTCCGCGGCCAGCCGGTCCTGGTCGGCACCACCTCGATCGAGAAATCCGAAAGCCTCGCCGAATTGCTGGTGAAGGAGGGCTGGGAGCAGCACGACTTCACCGATCCGAACGCGTTCGCCGCGCTGTATTCGGGTGACGAGGGCGCCAAGAACACCAAGGTGTTCGCGGTGCTCAATGCGCGTCACCACGAGCAGGAATCCTACATCGTCTCCCAGGCCGGCGTGCCCGGTGCGATCACCATCGCCACCAACATGGCTGGCCGCGGTACCGACATTCAGCTCGGCGGCAATGCCGATATGCGCATCCGCCAGGAACTGGTGGATATCGAGCCCGGCGCGGAGCGCGAGGCCAAGGCTGCCGAAATCCGCGCCCAAGTCTCACGCCTGAAGGAGAAGGCGCTCGCCGCCGGCGGGCTGTTCGTGCTCGGCACCGAGCGCCACGAGAGCCGCCGCATCGACAACCAGTTGCGCGGCCGTTCAGGCCGCCAGGGCGATCCCGGCCGTTCGAAATTCTTCCTGTCGCTCGAAGACGACCTGATGCGCATCTTCGGATCGGGCAAGCTCGACGGCATGCTGACCAAGCTCGGTCTCAAGGAGAATGAGGCGATCGTCCATCCGTGGATCAACAAGGCGCTGGAAAAGGCGCAGCAGAAGGTCGAGGCGCGCAACTTCGACCTGCGCAAGAACATCCTCAAGTTCGACAACGTGATGAATGACCAGCGCAAGGTCATCTTCGAGCAGCGCATCGAGTGGATGAAGGACGACGTGTCCGAGATCGTCACCGACATGCGCCACACTGTGATCGACGACCTGGTCGCGAAGCACGTGCCGGAAAATGCCTATCCCGAGCAATGGAACGTGAAGGGCCTCAAGGAGGAGCTGACGCGTGTGCTCGGCTTTGAGCTTCCGGTCGACGACTGGGCCAAGGAAGAGGGCATCGCCGAGGAAGAGCTGATCGCGCGCATCGAACGCCGCGCCGACGAGCACATGGCGTCCAAGGTCGCGCAATGGGGCCCCGACGTCATCCGCTATGTCGAGAAGTCGATCCTGCTGCAGACGCTGGATCACCTGTGGCGCGAGCATCTGGTGATGCTCGAACATCTGCGTCAGGTCGTCGGCCTGCGCGGCTATGCCCAGCGCGATCCGCTCAACGAATACAAGAGCGAGGCGTTCAACCTGTTCGAGACCATGAGCACCAGCCTGCGCGAGGCCGTGGCGGCGCAACTGATGCGCGTCGAGATCATGCAACAGCCGGCCGAGCCGCCATCGCTGCCTTACATGGAAGCGCATCACGTCGACCCTTCGTCGAGCGAAGACGAAATGGCCTATTCGGACGTCTCGCTCGCGCCTGCTCTGGTGAGCAACGGCAACACCGTGGTACGTGCCGAGGATCGCAATCCGAAGGACCCGACGAGCTGGGGCAAGGTCGGCCGCAACGAATCCTGTCCCTGCGGCTCCGGCAAGAAATACAAGCATTGCCACGGCAGGTTTGGCTAACGCCGTCATTCCGTGCGCCCCAACGGGTCGGCGCTTCTCGCCGCCCAATGACAGGCTCCGGGCGAATCCAGATACAGTCACTGTCCTTGGGTCTGGATTCCGGGTTCGCGCTGACGCGCGTCCCCGGAATGACAGCCAGTTTGATCCGGCCATCCATCCGCAAACTCGTCATGGCCGGGCTTGTCCCGGCCATCCACGTCTTACTCCGTCTTCACCTCGCGACCGTCACAGCTCGTCTCGACATCGACAGAACGACGACGGCCGTCGCCACGATCAATACGGGGCATCGATCCAGACCGTAGCGTGCGTCCGGACGACCGCTGAAGACAGGCCGCGTCAGCGGAGACTTGTCGAAACTCGGAAGTTGAATAAAGGTGGCTCTCTTATTGGATGATCCTCTGGGGAATGTCGGGATAATCTCGATGAGGAATCCAGCAAGACGTTCGGCTATAGGAATACCGAGGCCTCCATGCGCAAATATTTGTTCTCGATTATTGTCATTATGACCGGAACTATCAACGCTTCGGCCGCAGAGATCAAAGTGCTCTCGACGACAGCAATTAAGGAGACACTTACAGAACTTGTACCGCAATTTGAAAAAAGCAGTGGTCATAAGCTGAATATCACCTGGTCCAGCTCTTCGATCATTCAGAAGCAGATTCCCGAGGGCGGAAAGTTTGACCTCGTCATTACCACTGCTCCGGACATTGCGAAGTTCATGATGGCTCAATCGGTCGTTGAAGGATCGCGAACTGATTTTGGCCGTACGGGTGTTGCCATTGCCGTGAAGGAAGGCACGCCAAAATTGGATGTGAGTACCGCCGAGAAGGTGAAGAAGGCCATTTTGGATGCGAAGTCGATTGTGTATTCGACTGGGCCAAGCGGTCTTTATGTCGAGCGGATGATCGGGGACATGGGCATCCTCGATCAGGTGAAGCCGAAGATGAAGCAGAAT
>CANKHJ010000035.1 GCA_947481635.1 Bradyrhizobiaceae bacterium | reverse complement strand
GACACTCGCATGCCGGCCGAAGGTTTCGACATCAGTGCGCAAAGTCGTCACTTCGTAAGGCCGGCCCTGCGCCACCACGGTGATGGTGCCATGCGCTATCCCGGTCGGCACCGGCTTGAAGTCCAACGCCGCGGCACGACGCATGGTCTCGTCGGGCAACGCGGTGGTCGCGATGTCGATGTCGCCGATCGGTTCGCCGAGCAAAGTGTTGCGCACCGCGCCGCCGACGACCCGCGCCTCCTCGCCCTCGGAGTCGAGCGCTTCGAGCAGCGTCGCGAGCGGTGGCTGGGACAGCCACGCAGCGTCCAACCGGCGCGGCGTATCCGTTCCCTTCGTCATCGCGTTTCCGCGGGCACGAATTTGCCATCCTTGTCGACATGCGCGGGAATATAGCTCTGTCCCGGCGGCACGCCGGCCCATTGCGCCAGTACGAGGAAGCTGCCGATCATCAGCACCAGCGCCGCGATGGTGAGCCATGCGAGTTTTGGCAGCGCCCAGGACGCGGGATCGAGCACGCCTGCACGCGTCGCGAACAGGAACAGCGCGTAGATCACGAAGGGCGTGACGAACAGCGCGATCTCGGTGGCAACCGGACGGATCATTGGTAAATCCGCTCGTAGAGATTTCGCAGAATTCCAGCCGTGACGCCCCAGATATAGCGCTCGCCGAACGGCATCGCGAGGAAACTGCGCATCCCGCCGTTCCATTCGCGGCTGTGGCGCTGGTGATTTTCCGGCGCCATCAGGAACGACAGCGGCACCTCGAAGGCATCGTCCACCTCGGCGGGATTGAGCAAGAGGGTGAAGTCCGGCCGCACGCGTGCAACGACCGGCACGATCCGATAACCGAAGCGCGTCATGTAAAGGTCGAGATAGCCGATCGGCGCGATCCGGCTTTCATCGAGGCCGATCTCCTCGCTGGCCTCACGCAAAGCCGCCGCAAGCGGCGACGCGTCGCCGGCGTCGATCTTGCCGCCTGGAAAAGCGATCTGACCGGCATGGTCGCGCAGATGCGCCGTGCGCTGCGTCAGGAGTATGGTCGGCTCGTCGCGTTCGATGATCGGCACCAGCACCGCGGCCGGCTTGATCGGCCGCACCTCGGCGATCGCCTTCATCATCTCCTCGCTGTCGTGGTCGCCGCGCCGCGGCACGACCGTCGGATCGGTCAGGCCCGGAGGCACATCCAACGACAGCCGCTCCGCCGCGCGTCCAAAGAACGCGGCCGAGGAAAGCATGTCCTGACTGATTGCGGTGTCCGTCACGTCAGGTCCTTCAAGCTATCCGCCAAGCTGTCCGCCCTTGCCATCGCAAAGAATACGCCCGCCGACGCGACACCGAACATTGTCTCGCCGTCGACCTCGCGTTCTTCGCCGCGATCCACAAGCTCATAGAATAGCGGCCGCGTCACCTTCGCCCAAAGGTCGCGCCGGATGAAAAGATAAGGCTTCAGCCCGCCGGTGCCTGCTTCCGGCTCGAAGCGCAGCGGATGCGCGCCGTCGCAGCGCACCCAATCGTCGACATTGGTGCGAAAATTGAGCGCCGGCCCGTCGGGGGTCTCCTCGGTGTTCATTTCGACCGCGAGGAAGGGCGCGTCCTCGACGACGATTCCGACCTTTTCCACCGGCGTGACCAGAAAATACTTGTCGTCCTCGCGCTTGAGCACCGAGGCGAACAGCTTCACCAGCGCCGGCCGGCCGATCGGCGTCTTGAGGTAATACCAGGTGCCGTCGGTGGCGATGCGCATGTCGATATCGCCGCAGAATGGCGGATTCCACAGATGGACCGGCGGCGGGCCCTTCTTGCCGGCGCGCCGGACCTCGCCCGCGATGGCATCGAGCCCTGCCGACTGCCCTTCCTTCGCCATGGTTGGCTCCGACGCTATGGCTGCTATCCTCCGCTCAACGGATTGTGATCCCATCGATCGCAATCGCCATGGCTGGAAAATAGCGTAAGCTAAAGCTTGGCGAACAGGAATCGGCACGCGCATTTAGCTCAAAAGTTCGATGTCCGGCAGGAAACGATTTTTCGGCCGTATTGGCGCGGTTGTTGCATTGTTTGCACAGACTGGTTGTTAGCGGGCGCGGCAGAACGGGGAACAGGCGATGGCGATACCGACCGGGGAGAACCTGGAAAAATTCGAAGACGTGATCGTGCGCAACGCCGAAGCGGCATCCGTGCATGTCCGCGCGGCCAAGGCGGCAATCGGCGCCGTGATCTTCGGTCAGGAACAGGTGGTCGAGCATGCGCTGATCACGGTGCTGGCCGGCGGCCATGCGCTGCTGGTCGGCCTCCCGGGCCTCGCCAAGACCAAGCTGGTCGAGACAATGGGCACTGCGCTCGGGCTCGATGCGCGCCGTATCCAATTCACGCCGGACCTGATGCCGTCGGACATCCTGGGCAGCGAAGTGCTCGAAGAGGGCGTCGGCGGCAAGCGCAACTTCCGCTTCGTCCAAGGGCCGATCTTCGGCCAATTGCTGATGGCGGACGAGATCAACCGCGCCAGCCCGCGCACCCAGTCGGCGCTGCTACAGGCGATGCAGGAGCAGCATGTCACGGTCGCCGGCGTACGCCACGACCTGCCGAAGCCGTTCCACGTGCTGTCGACGCAGAACCCGCTCGAGCAGGAAGGCACCTACCCGCTTCCCGAAGCCCAGCTCGATCGCTTCCTGATGCAGGTCGACGTCGATTATCCCGACAAAGCGGCCGAGCGCCGGATCCTGTTCGAGACCACCGGCGCCGAGGAGGCCCGGGTCAAGGCGGCGATGACCTCCGAAGATCTGATGGCGGCGCAGCGGCTGGTCCGCCGGCTGCCGGTCGGCGAATCCGTCGTCGAAGCGATCCTTGAGCTGGTGCGATCCGCCCGTCCGGGCCCGGATGGCGGCGGGCTCGCGAAATCCGTCGCCTGGGGCCCAAGCCCGCGCGCCAGCCAGGCGCTGATGCTCGCGGTGCGCGCCAAGGCGCTGGTCGAAGGACGCTTCTCACCCTCGATCGACGACGTGCTAGCGCTGGCCGTGCCGGTGCTCAAGCACCGCATGGCGCTGACCTTCGCCGCGCGTGCCGACGGCGAGACGATCACCGCTGTCGTCAAGCGGCTGGCGTCGCGCATCGGCTAAATGATGGCGGCTGACAAGCGCATATTGAGGGAAGAACGGGCTGCCGTCGCCCATGCGTCGGGCGCGGCGCTTTCGCTGGCGGCAACCTTGCCGCGGCTGCTTCTCGATGCGCGCCGCGTCGCTGCCACCGTGATCCATGGCGTGCATGGCCGCCGCCGCGCCGGACCGGGTGAGAGCTTCTGGCAATATCGCCGCTTCGTCTCGGGCGAACCGGCCGGCAAGGTCGACTGGCGACGCTCCGCGCGCGACGACAATCTTTATGTGCGCGAGCAGGAATGGGAAGCGGCGCACACCATCTGGATCTGGCCGGATCGTTCGCGCTCGATGGTGTTCTCGTCGCCCAACCTACCGCATAGCAAGCTCGATCGTGCCTTGGTGATTTCCTTCGCGCTGGCGCAGGTGCTGGTCGAAGGCGGCGAGCGCGTCGGCGTGCCGGGCCTGGTGCGCCCGAGCGGCAGCCGCAACGTGATGGACAAGATGGCGCAATCGATGGCGCATGACCCGGCCGAGCGCACCAGCTTGCCGACGTCATTCGCGCCGGCGCCACATTCGGAAGTGGTGGTGCTGTCCGACCTGTGGAGCCCGCTCTCCGAAGTGAAGCAGTTGCTGACGCAGCTCTCCAGTAACGGCACCCACGGACACATCGTGCAGATCGTCGATCCCGCCGAGGAGACCTTTCCCTATTCCGGCCGCGTCGAGTTCGTCGAGCCGGAAGGCGCCGGTACGATCACCGCCGGCCGCGCCGAGAACTGGAAGGCGGATTACGAAGCGCGTATCGCGCGGCATCGCGCCGAAATCCGCGCCGAGACCGACAAGCTCGGCTGGAGCTTCATCATTCACCGCACCGATCGCCCGGCCAGCGAATTGCTGCTCGCGCTGCACGCCCACATGGGCGCGCCGCGCGACACCGGCAGCGGGAGGGCGGCATGATCCCGTTCCTGCCGCTTGGATTCTCCGCGCCCCTGGTGCTGCTCGGCCTGCTCAGCCTGCCGGCCTTGTGGTGGCTGCTGCGGCTGATTCCGCCGCGGCCGCGCACGATTTTCTTCCCGCCGACGCGCCTGCTCTTCGACATCGCGCCGAAGGAAGAGACGCCGTCGCGGACGCCGTGGTGGCTGACCTTGCTGCGTCTCACGCTTGCCGCGCTGGTGATCTTTGCCGCGGCGGGACCATTGTGGAATCCACCGGTCGCGACCTCGACCGGACGCACGCCGTTGCTGATCCTGCTCGACGATGGTTTCCCAGCGGCAAGCACCTGGGAAACCCGGCTGCGCACCGCCGACGACGTGATGGCGCGGGCCGAAGCCGATGGCCGCGGCATCGCGCTGATGCCGCTCTCGGAGCCGGTGCGCGACATCTCGATGCAACCCGCCAGCGCGGCGCGCGTGCGCGCGCAGCAGCTCAAGCCGAAGCCGCATGCGGTCGAACGCGCCGAGGCGCTGCCGACCATCACTCGCTTCCTGCGGGCCTCGCCCGACGCCGAGATCGTCTGGCTCTCCGACGGCGTCGACCTCGGCAAGAGCAAGGATTTCGTCGCCGGCCTCGCCGAGGCCGCGCAAGGACGCCGCGTTGCCATCGTTGACGGCGGCCTCACGCCGCCGCGCGCACTGGCCGGCGCCGAGAACAAGGCCGGCGCACTCACCGTCAAGGTGTTGCGCGGCGCGGATGCCGGCGGCATTTCCGGCATAGTGCGGGCGCTCGACCTTAAGGGCCTGCCGCTTGGCGACGCGCCCTTCACGTTCAGCGGCAGCAATCGCGAGACCGACGCCGAACTCACGCTGCCGGTCGAAATCCGCAATGACGTCGCGCGGCTCGAAATCGCGGGCGAACGTTCGGCCGGCGCGGTTGCCTTGCTCGACAAGCGCTGGCGCCGCCGTTCGGTCGGCGTGATCACCGGCGCAACCGCGGACACCGCACAGCCGCTGCTCGCCTCGACCTATTATCTCGGACGCGCGCTCGGTCCGTTTGCTGACGTGCGCATGGCAGACCGGACATCACCTTCGGTGGCCGTCGGCCAGTTCATCGATCAGCGCGTGCCGATGATGATCCTCGCCGACGTCGGCAACGTCGCGGGCGATGCGCGCGAAAGGCTGGCGCGATGGATCGACGAAGGCGGTGTGCTGGTGCGTTTCGCCGGTCCGCGGCTTGCCGCGTCGGATGATGATCTCGTGCCGGTGAAGCTGCGGCGCGGCGGACGCACGCTCGGCGGCAGCCTGAGTTGGGACCAGCCGCAGGCGCTCACCACTTTCGCCGCCGACAGCCCGTTCGGCGGCATGGCGGTGCCAAACGACGTCACGGTCTCGCGCCAGGTGCTGGCCGAGCCCGACGCCACGCTGACCGAGCGCACCTGGGCGACGCTGGCCGACGGCACGCCGCTGGTCACGGCGCAACGGCGCGGCAAAGGCACATTGGTGCTGTTCCATGTGACCGCCGACACGCGCTGGTCCGACCTGCCGCTGTCGGGTGCGTTTGTCGAGATGCTCAAGCGCGTGGTCTCGATCGCCGGGACGTCGTCGGTCGAATCCGACGTGAAAGCCGGCGAGGCGCGCGAAACCGTGGCGCCGGCGCGCGTGCTCGACGGCTTTGGCGCCTTCGTGCCGCCGACCGCGACCGCGCGTCCGGTTCCTGCAGGATTTTCCGAGCGTGCGAATGCCGATCATCCGCCCGGCTTCTATGGGCCACCCGAAGGATTGCTCGCCGTGAACACGCTGCTTCCAGCCGATCGACTCACGGCGCTCGACACCAGCGCGCTCACCGCGACCCGCGAGGGTTACCGCGTGAGCGAACCACAGGATCTGCGTGGCCCGATCCTGATGGCCGCGATGCTGCTGCTGCTCCTCGACGCGCTGATCGTGTTCTGGCTCGCCGGCGGCATCCGGCGATTGATGCGGCGGCAGCGCCCTGCGGTGGCGGCGCTGGCGCTGCTCGCGCTGGGTGCGGCGCTGATGCCGTGCCCGCAGGCCTTCGCGCAAGCCGACGACTTCGCGCAAAAGGCGACCTTGCAGACCCGCCTCGGCTACATCATCACCGGCGATGCCGAGGTCGACAATATCAGCCGCGCCGGCCTGACCGGACTCAATCTGTTCCTGGCGCAACGTACCGCGCTGGAGTCGGGCGAGCCGGTCGGCCTCGATCCGAGCCGCGACGAGCTTGCATTTTTCCCGCTGATCTATTGGCCGATCGTGCCGGGCGCCGCGGTGCCGTCGCAGCAGACTCTGCAGAAGATCGATACCTACATGAAGCAAGGCGGCACAGTGCTGTTCGACACGCGCGACGCGGTCGAGACGCTGCCCGGCGGGGGCACCAATACCCGCAGCTCGGGCATGGTGGCGCTGCGCAACATCCTCGCCTCGCTCGATATCCCTGAGCTCGAGCCGCTGCCGCGCGACCACGTACTCACCAAGACATTCTATCTGCTCAAGGACTTTCCGGGCCGCTTCAACTCCGGCCAGCTGTGGGTCGAGGCCTTGCCGGCGAATGACAACGAGGACGAGGCGCGGCCTGCGCGCGGCGGCGACGGCGTCTCGTCGATCCTGATCACGTCGAATGATCTGGCCGGCGCCTGGGCGATGCGCCCGGACGGCCAACCGATGCTGCCGCTGGTCGCGGCCGAACCGCGCCAGCGCGAATTCGCCTTCCGCGCCGGCGTCAACATCGTGATTTATACACTGACCGGAAACTACAAGGCGGATCAGGTTCACGTGCCTGCCCTGCTCGAACGGCTTGGCCAATGACACGCGGGGGCGCGGGAAAGTCTAGATGAACCTGGGTATCGCCTTCGCGCCGCTGGTTCCGTCCTATGTGTTGTGGACGGCGCTTGCTGTTGCAGCCGTCATCGCGCTGCTGCTCATTGCCGGGCGTATCAAGGGCGCGCTGATCCGCACCTTGGCGCTCGGGCTGTTCGTGCTTGCGCTCGCAAACCCGTCCTTCACGCGCGAGGACCGCGAGCCGCTCACCTCGGTCGCCGCGGTGGTGATCGACAAGAGTCCAAGCCAGGAATTTGCCGAGCGCGGGCAACAGACCGACGCCGCACGCACGCAACTGGTTGATCGTCTCAGCCGCATTCCAGGCCTTGAAGTGCGTGTGGTCGAGGCCGGGCAGTCGGACGGCGAGACCGACGGCACGCGGCTGTTCTCCGCGCTCAGCGCGACGTTGGCGGACGTGCCGCCGGACCGCGTCGCGGGCGCGATCCTGTTGACTGACGGCCGCGTCCATGACGTGCCGGCCGACACCAGCGCGCTCGGTTTCAATGCGCCAGTCCATGCGCTGATCACCGGCCGTTCCAATGAGCGCGACCGCCGCGTCGCGATCGTCGCCGCGCCGCGCTTCGGCATCGTCAACAAGCCGCAGACGATCACCTTCAAGGTCGAGGACCAGGGCGCCAACGCCACCAATGCCGAGGTGACGATCCGGCGCGACGGCGAGACGCTGGAGCGCCGCAGCGTGCGTATCGGCGAGACCGCACGCCTCGACGTGCAGATCCCGCATGCCGGCCCGAACATTGTCGAGATCGAAGCAGCGCCGCTCGAGGGCGAACTGACCATTGTGAATAATCGCGCGGTGGTGTCGATCGACGGCGTGCGCGACAAGCTGCGTGTGCTTCTGGTCTCGGGGGAGCCGCATGCAGGCGAGCGCACCTGGCGCAACCTGCTCAAGTCCGACGCCTCGATCGATCTGGTGCATTTCACGATTCTGCGCCCGCCCGAGAAGCAGGACGGCACGCCCATAAACGAACTCTCGCTGATCGCATTCCCGACGCGCGAACTATTCACCTTCCGCCCCTCCGGCCGGCTCGATGAATTCCACCTGATCATCTTCGATCGCTACGCGCGCCAGGGCGTTCTGCCGCTGGTCTATTTCGACAATATCGCGCGCTATGTGCGTGGCGGCGGCGCGGTGCTGATCGCCTCGGGACCGGACTATGCGAGTCCGACCAGCATCTGGCGCACGCCGCTGGACGCCATCCTTCCGGCCGAGCCAAGCGGACAGGTGATCGACGGCCCGTTCCATGCGCGCGTCACCGATCCCGGCAAACGCCATCCGGTCACGCGCGCGCTGGAAGGCTCGGGCGCCGAACCGCCGAACTGGAGCCGCTGGTTCCGCCTGGTCGATACGCGCCGCCCAACCGGCACCAGCGTTCTCGATGGTCCCGGCGACAAGCCGCTGCTCCTGCTCAAGCGCGAGGGCGAAGGCCGCGTCGCGCTGCTGCTCTCCGATCACATCTGGCTCTGGGCGCGCGGCTATGAGGGCGGCGGCCCGCATCTCGACCTGCTGCGCCGGCTGTCCCATTGGCTGATGAAGCAGCCGGACCTCGAAGAAGAAGCGCTGCGCATCGTGGTGCGCGGCAAGGATCTCACGGTCGAGCGACAGACCATGGCCGACAATGTCGAGCAGGTGACGGTCACCACGCCGTCCGGCAGAACCCGGGTGCTCGCCTTGTCCAATGCCGAGCCCGGCCTGTGGCGCGCGACCACCGAGGCCAGCGAACTCGGCCTGTGGCGCGCAACCGACGGCAAGCTCACCGCGTTGACCAATGTCGGCCCGGCTAATCCGCGTGAATTCGCCGAAGTCACGTCGACCACCGAAGTGGTCGGACCGCTGGCGGACATGACCGGCGGCGGCGCACGGCGTATCGCGGATGGCGCGGGCATCAACGTGCCACGCGTGACCGCGGTGCGCGCCAACGACAATTTCAAGGGTGCCGACTGGATCGGCCTGAAGATGCGGGACGCCAGCGTGGTGCGCGGCATCGGCGTGCTGCCGATGTTCGCGGGCCTGCTCGGTCTGCTGCTGCTGGTCGGCAGCCTCGCGGCGACATGGGCGCGCGAGGGCCGGTAGCACCTATCCGGTAGAAGGCTCTGCAAGTTCGGCGACCGTCACCTCTCCCCGCTTGTGGGGAGAGGTGAACCAGACTTACTCGTAAATAGGCTCGGCGATGGTGATCAGACCCATTGTCGGATTCTGCGCGCAGGCCGCGCCGAGCTTACCGCCGACGACCTTCATCTTGTCGAAGTCGACCACCGCCGGAGCATCCTCGTCGCGGAAATAGGCGTCCATCCACATCAGCAGGAGACTGATGGTCTCCTTGTCGCTGTCGATGAACTGTTTGCAGGTGATGGTGTTGAGATCGATCTTCTGCGCCTGAGCGGGCGTGGCAAACACCGCAACGACCAGAGCGGCGGCGGCAAACAGACGTTTCATCGGACACTCCCCTTTGATCAGGCGTCCCAGTCCGGGCGGACTGCCCCCGAGACGCCATCGAACGCATTCTCAGCAAGCTCACGCACCAGCAGGCGTGCTGGATCGACCGGACCCGGCAGGCGCGCACGCCCTTTCGGAATACGCTTGAATTCATGACGGCCATAATAGGGTTCGTCGCCGACCAAAAGTACCAAATGGTGGCCATTGTCCCGCGCCGACGCGAGCGCGCGCTCGATCAGCGCGCCTGCGACGCCGCGCCCGCGGAACGGCGGCTCGACGGTGAGCGGGCCAAGCAGCAACGCCTTCGCTGCGCCGATCACGACCGGCGTCATCCACACCGAGCCGATCAGCAGCGTGCCGACGCGCGCGGTGAAAGAGAGGTTCAGCCGGTGTCCATTGCGCTCGCGCAGACGATAGGCCGTGAGCGCATAGCGGCCGGGACCGAACGTGCGCTCATGCAGCCGTTCGATCGCCGGTGCGTCTTCCGGCGCTTCCGGCCGGATGATCAATGACAGGTCGGCCATCGCCCCTCGTCCACTCTGCCTCGGCGATTAGCACCACCCCGGCCCGAAATCCATGGTTTGACACCGAATGCACCCTATCTTGGTTGATAATGGCGTTGGAGAGCAGGTCGGAGCGCAGGCGATGGGACTTCTGGTCAGAGGCGAATGGAGGGAACAGGGCTACGGCACGGAGAAATCCGGCGGCCATTTCGTCCGGCAGGAGACCACGTTCCGCAATTGGGTCACTGCCGACGGCAGCCCTGGTCCGAGCGGCTCCGGCGGCTTCAAGGCGGAGCCCGGTCGCTACCATCTCTATGTCGCGCTCGCTTGCCCCTGGGCGCATCGCACCCTGATCTTCCGAAAGCTCAAGAAGCTGGAAGACGCGATCTCGCTTTCGATCGTCGCACCGCTGATGCTGGGCGATGGCTGGACCTTCGACGAAAGCGACGGCTCCACCGGCGACCCGGTCAACGGCCAGCGCACGCTCGCGGGCGTCTATCTCATGACCGATCCGCAATTCACCGGCCGCGTCACCGTGCCAGTGCTATGGGACAAAGAGAAACGCACGATCGTGAACAACGAATCGTCCGAAATCATCCGCATGTTCAACAGCGCGTTCGATGCCGTCACCGGCGCGACGGACGATTTCTATCCGCCCGCGCTGCGCGGCGAGGTCGACCGCATCAATGCCCTGGTCTATCCGGCGATCAACAACGGCGTCTATCGCGCGGGCTTCGCCACCACGCAGGACGCCTATGAGGAGGCCTATCGCACATTGTTCGATGCGCTCGACACGATCGAGCAACGGCTGTCAGGACAACGCTATCTCGTCGGCAACAGCCTGACCGAGGCCGACTGGCGCCTGTTCACCACGTTGGTGCGCTTCGATGCGGTCTATTATAGCCACTTCAAGTGCAACAAACGGCGCATCGGCGATTATCCGAACCTGTCGCAATATCTGCGTGACCTCTATCAGACACCCGGTGTCGCCGCGACCGTGAGCCTCGATCACATCAAGCGCCATTATTACGGCAGCCATCGCAACATCAACCCGACCGGCATCGTTCCGGTCGGCCCGGAGCTGGATTTCATGGCGGCGCATGACCGGAGGAAATTCGTCACCAGCGCTCGCTGATCGGCGCGCCACGCAACACTTCGGCAATCCGGGCATGGGTGCCGGCGGTCGTGTCCTCCGGCAATTCGTTGAGCGCAAAGAAGCCGTGATCGACGATCTCGTGGTTCCTGACCGGCTCCGGCCCCTGTCGAAACGAGCGCACCACGAATACCGCGACGTAGTCGCGCCGCGAGATCCGGACGTTGAAGAACATGCCGTGCAGCAAAGGCCGATCGACCAGCCCGACATTGGCCTCCTCGCGCAATTCGCGCGCCAGCGCGTCCGACAAGGTTTCTCCGATCTCGACCCCGCCGCCGGGCAGGTGCCAGCCCGCGACGTAGCTGTGCTTCACCAGCAGCACGCGGCCCTGACCGTCGATCACCAGCCCGCGCACCCCGAGTGTCAATCCACGCGCGAATCGCCAATAGCCATGCAGCAGGCGCCGGATGACCGGCTCAAGGGCGCGGCGGACCGCAATCATGATGGCGCTCGTTGGTCCATGGCAGCCGGCAATCTAGACCGCCGGACGGCGAAACGTGAAGGCGACGAAAGCGCGCGAGTCTGATAACCAGCGGCACGATGTTCACCCTCGCCCACCTGTCCGATCCGCATCTCCCGCCGCTCCCCTGGCCCGGGGTCCTGCCGCTGCTCGGCAAGCGCGCACTCGGGTATCTGAACTGGAAGCGGCAGCGCGAGCGCATCCACCGCCGCGACATCCTCGATCGCATCGTCGCCGACATGCAGGCGCATGCGCCGAACCACACTGCTTGCACCGGCGACCTGATCAACATCTCGCTGCCGAATGAATACGGTCCCGCCGCCGCGTGGCTTGGCACGCTCGGCGCCGCGCGTGACGTTTCATTGGTGCCGGGCAATCACGACGCCTATGTGCCGGCCTTCGCCGATGCGCCGGTAAAATATTGGGGCGATTACTCGCGCGGCGATGACGGCGCGTCGTTCCCGTTCCTGCGCAAGCGCGGCCAGCTCGCGTTGATTGGTGTGTCGTCAGCGGTGCCGACCGCGCCGCTGATGGCGAGCGGCCGCGTCGGCGCGGCGCAGCTTGCGCGCTTGCCGGAGCTGCTCTCGCAAGCGGAGGGTGAGGGATTGTTCCGCGTCGTGCTGATCCATCATCCGCCACGGCGCAAGACCGGGCATCACAAGCGCCTCCTCGATGCTAACGAGCTACGCGCGCTGCTGGCGCAGCATGGCGCCGAACTCGTGCTGCACGGCCACGACCATATCAACTCGGTTGAAGTTCTCGACACGCTGCGCCGGCCGCTGCAGATGATCGGCGTACCGTCGGCGTCAGCATCGGAGGTCAGCGAAGAGGCCGCCGGCTACAATCTCTATCGTATCGATGGGGAGCCGGGACGCTGGAATGTCGAGGCGATCTCGCGTGGTTTGCGCGGAACGACGATCGTCGAAACCGGCCGCAAGACGTTCATTGTTTGAATCTAGTGGCGGTCAGATCTGCCGGCTGGCCAAGACCCAGAGGAACACAAACAACATCGCGACGCCGACAAACAAGCCGAAGGCGAAAGCCTTGATCGCGCGCCAGCGTCGTGAGCGCCGCGCCAGTACGGCCTCGCGCCGCAGGTCCTTAAGCACCGACGGCGCGTCCATGGTCAGCGCGCGCTCGCGCTCGATCAGTCGACCGGCCACATAGCGCGTCACCGCCGCCGCCATCTCGTTGACCTGCGCGCTTTCGAAAATCACCTTGCGGCCGTAACGCGTGTCCTGCACGAAGCGATACAGCCGCTTGTCATTCCCCATGCCGACATGAGCGACAGCGTCGATCCACAATCGCGGTGTGTCGCCGCGGCTGAGGGCGCGGTCGAAGGTGTCGATCTCGTCGGGAATTTCAGCGAAGACCGGTTCAAGCGCGTCGTTGAGCAATTCGAGCCGGGCTGCTTCCGCATCGCGCAATTCGACCACGACGCCGGTGCGTTCGGCGGATTCGATCCGCGCCGTGCGCAAAGCCTCACGCAGCCGCGTCGGCTGCTGCGGCTCGGTGGCCGCCTCCGGGGATTCAGCACTCTGACGCTTACGACCGAACATGGGACGAAGTTAGCAATCGCGCGGGCCGCCGCATAGCGCCTGCGCCGACGCCCTGCCTGCTATTCCCATATTTCTCAGGTGTGTTGCAGTGCAATGCCATAGGGCCGCGCCCAGGCGAGACCATCGAGCGTGTTGCCGCTCGGCCGGTATTCAGCCGCGCACCAGCCGGCATAGCCGAGCCGGTCGATCGCCGCGAGCACCACCGGCAGATTCACCTCGCCGGTATCGGGTTCGGTACGGCCTGGCACGCCGGCGAATTGCACGTGGCCGATCAGTGCAATGTGCTCCTCGAACCGCGTGATCAGGTCGCCGCCCATGATCTGAAGGTGATAGCAGTCGAACTGGATGCGCACGTTTGGCTGCCCGATCTTCCCGATCAGCGCCGCCGCCTGTTCGAGGCGCGTCAGAAAATAATTCGGCCGGTCGCGGATATTGATCGGCTCAAGCAGAATGGTGAGGCCGTGCTGCGCGGCAAGGTACGCGGCGCGGCCGATATTGCGGATGAAGGTCGCCTCCGCCGCCGGGCGTTGATCCGGCGGGACCGCGCCGGTCAGGCAGTGGATCGCGGTGCCGCCGATCACCAGTTGATAATCCAGCGCCTGCCGAAACAGCGCGTCGAAATCCTGCTCGCGGCCCGGAATCCCGGCGAGTCCGAATTCACCTTCCCGTCCCTGGCTGGTATTGATGCCGAGCATCGTGAGCCGGTGGCGTGTCAGTTCCTGCTTCACCGCCGACGGCGGCATCGCGTAAGGAAACAGCAGCTCGACCGCCTTGAAGCCCGCCGCCGCGGCCGCGCCGAACCGCTCCAGCGGCGGCAGTTCCGGAAACAACAATCCCAGGTTTGCGGCGATCCGTGGCATGGGCTTTCCTTAAGTCCTTATAAATTCACATGGTTTCAACACGGATTATGGCCCATCAACGCCCACGTGCGCGCCCACGATCAAGTTGGGCAACAGGTAACTTGACTCAAACGGCCGAAGTTGGTTCATCTTCGCCCACCCTGCGCCAATTGAAAAAGATGGCAAAGAGCCACTGACGCAGCGTGCCGAACGGGAGTCTGACATGAACGCTCAGGAACTTCTTCAGGAAATCTCCGACTATTGCCGTCAGGCGGGGCTCGCCGAGTCGACCTTCGGGCGCCGCGCCGTGAATGACGGCAAGCTGACAGCGCGCCTGCGCAACGGCGGACGCATCACCACCGAAACTCTGGATCGCATCCGCGCCTTCATCCACGCACGCCGCGCAACCGCGGGACTTCCTCAGGCCGCGATTATTGACCCGATGAATTCAGCTTCCCGAACGCCAACCATCGCCCCAAAACGCCCTCACACCTCCGGAGCCCCTGTGACGTCCCCAGCCGGTACCGACGAAGATCCGCAGCGTAATTTCCGTTTCTTCGACAATCGTCAGAAGTATCTGCTGTTTGTGAACACCTGCAGCGAGAAGTGGGTGGTCGCCAACCGCGTTTCGCTTGAGCTTGCGAACATCCATCCGCGCCCCCCCGCCGTGCGCGTGTTCGACGCCGGCGTCGGCGACGGCTCGGTGCTGACCCGCGTGATGCGCTCGATGCATGATCGCTTCCCGCATCAGCCGTTCTACGTCGCGGGCAAGGAGATCAGCCTCGAAGACGTGCGGCTGTGCCTGCAGAAGATGGCCGACCGCTTCTTCGAGCATGCCGGCACCGTGCTGGTGTTGACCAACATGAACTACGCCGACGCGCCATGGCTTGCGGTGAAATCGGTGAATGCGGCTTCGAGCCTGGTCTGGCATGAGCTCGCGCTGACCGGCACGACCTCGCACCAGTTCGAAGAGCAGATCATGGGCCTCGAGTCCTTCCTGTCCGAGAACTGGAAGGCCGGCGTCAGCCCTAAGACTGGCAACCCGGTCTATGAGCGTCCGGTGGTGCTGGTGATCTATCGCGCCGACCACAAATTCCTGCTCGAGCCGATCATTCCGCATCCGGGCGGCACCCAGGCGAATTACGACCTCGTCATCGCGTCGCAGCCGTTCCGCCTGCGCTCGTCGCTCGAATTCAAGAGCAAGCGTGTACTCGCACCGCTCGCCCGGGCGCTTGGCCCCGGCGGCCGCATGATCGCGATCCACTCGCACGGACATGATCCGGGCATGGAGATCGTCACCAAGGTCTGGCCGGAGGAAAACCCCTTCGGTCATGACCGGCATGCGCTGCTGAAGGCGACCAAGGCGGAGCTTGGCCCGCTCGGGCGCGATCTCAACTTCAATGCCTATGCGGATAACCGCTCGCTGTTCCGCTACGACATGCACACGCTTCCGACCGAGATCTCGGCATCGATCGGCACGTCGACGCTGTTCGCCGCCTGGAACGCCGCGGTCTATGTGGCGCAGATCGAGGATGCGCGGCTGGAAAAGGTGATCACCGAAACCAAGTACCTCGAGGCCACGGCCGAAGTGCTGCAGAAGCATGGCGGCCTGTGGTTCTACGACGAGTCCTTCGTGATCTCGCGCCGCCGCGAATAAGCGGCGGCAATCTTCCTCTCAATAAAAATCCGGGCGGTTTAACGCCTCGGAATCATCTTCGACGAAGACGTTGGCTCCGGCTCACACAGTGATGCCGGAGTCAGAGGGAACGGCATGGCAGACGATCCGGTGCACCAGATCGCCGCGTTGACGCGCGGGTTCTCCATCGAGGCAACGCTTCCGTCCGCGCAGGACATCGACTCATTGCGCGGCGTTGCTCCGGCCGGCATGCCGGTCTTTCTCAGCGCCGTGCCGGCCAAGCCGCTGATGTCCGGTATCGAACCGGCAACGCATATTCGCCGGATCGGCTTCGAACCGGTCCCGCATCTCGTGGCGCGCAATTTTCCGGATCGTGCATCGCTAGACGAATTTCTGGCCCGGATGAGCGGCGAAGCCGGCGTCACGCGCGCGTTGGTGCTCGCGGGCGACCTGCCACAGCCCAAGGGCGATCTGTTCGACGCGCACGCACTGATCCTCAGCGGCGCATTGCAGAAGCATGGCATCACCGAGATCGGCATTTCCGGCTATCCCGAGGGCAACCCCAACATCCCGCACGAACTGATCCTCAAGGCGCTGCCGCAGAAGCTCACCGCGGCGCGTGAAGGCGGCCTCGCGGCCGAGATCGTCACCCAGTTCGGATTCGACGCGGCACCGATCGCCAATTGGATTATCCGCCTGCGCCAGGACGGCCATCATGAGCGCGTCCGCGTCGGCCTTGCCGGACCGACCAGCTTTGCGGCATTACTGCGCTACGCCAAGCGTTGTGGCGTGAAGGCCTCCGCGCGCGGCGCGGCGCGCAATACCGGACTGCTCAAGCAGATGTTCGGCGGCCTGTCGGCTCCCGACGATCTGGTGCGGGCGCTCGCACTCGACGGCCCGCCGGGCCATCTGGGCGACATCGCGCTGCATTTCTTCTCGTTCGGCGGAATCCCGGCCACCGCGCGCTGGGCCGCGGCCGTCGCGGACGGCCGGATCACCCTCGAAGGTGAGGACGGGTTCAGCGTCGAGGGGTTGTAGCGCGGGCCCCGGAATGACGGCGGGCGGGCTTTACATAACTTTACCCGCGAGAGAAGCGGGTGAAACGCAGCTCCTTCAGATTGGCAGCATGGGCATGTCGCCCGGTACCATCACAGGAGACGCAGATGTCCGACCAGCATATTCCCCAAGACAATCCGTCGGCCGACCACCCGGCGCCGAAGGCCCCGCGCCGCCGCGGCGCGTTGATCATCGCCGGGGTCGCGCTCGGCGCCGCCTTGACCGGCGCGGTCGCCACCACCGCGGTGAGCCAGGGATTCCGCGGCGGGCCCGGCTTCGGCCATTGGGGCCAAGGCGGCATGATGGGTGGCGGCATGATGGGCGGCATGATCGATTCCATGATCGAGGATCGCGCCGACCGCGGCGTGCGTCACCTCGCGATCGAGATCGACGCCACGCCGGAGCAGGAGCAGAAGCTGCGCGCCATCGCCAAGGCGGCCGTGAAGGATTTGATCCCCTTGCGCCAGACCGCGCAGGCCGCGCACCGGCAGGCGCATGATCTCCTGACCGCCGCGGTCGTGAACCGGGCCGACATCGAGAAGTTCCGCGCCGAACAGGTCGCAGCGTTGGACGGCGCCAGCAAGCGCATCGCCCAGGCGACCGCCGACGCCGCGGAAGTGCTGACGCCGGAACAGCGCCGCAAGATCGATAATCGTCTTCAGGGCGGTTGGCGCGGCGGGTGGCATCGCGGCTAATATGCCGACTGTGGCCGAGCGGATTCTATTGATCGAGGACGACGCGCGCCTCGCCGAGATGGTGAAAACCTATCTCGGCGGGGCCGGCCTGCATGTCACGATCGCCGCCAACGGCCAGTCCGGCATCGCGGCCGAAAGCCGCGACGCCTATGACGCGCTGATCCTCGACCTGATGCTGCCCGACATGGACGGTCTCGACGTGTGCAAACGCATCCGCGCGCGCGCCGACACCCCAATCCTGATGCTGACCGCGCGCGGTGACGCGATGGACCGCGTCGTCGGGCTGGAACTCGGCGCCGACGATTATCTGCCGAAGCCGTTCGAACCGCGGGAGCTGCTGGCGCGGCTCAAGGCGATCCTGCGGCGCGGGCGAAGCCCCCGCAAAGTCGACATGCTGCGCTTCGGCCGGCTGGAGATCGACATCGACGCTCGGCAAGTGCGTCTCGACGGCGAGGAGCGCGCGCTGACCAGCTACCAATTCGCGATGCTGCTGCTGATGGCCCAACATGCCGGCCGCGTGATGTCGCGCGACGCCATCATGGACGCGATGAAGAACGAGCGCCTCGAAGCCTTCGATCGCTCCATCGACGTACATATCTCGCGCATCCGCGCCGCGATCGAGGAGGATGCGAAGAAGCCGCGCCGGGTCATCACGGTGCGCGGCGCCGGCTACGTGTTCGCGAAAGCGCAGGATTGATGTGAACAGGATCTGCGCTTGAAACGCCTTTACCTCAAGATCTACCTCACCATCATCGCCAGCCTGGTGCTGGTCGTGCTGATCGCTGCAGCGTTCTGGCGCATGGGCGAGAACGCGCTCTCCGAACAGGCTTATGAGATGGCCGCGCAACTCGCCGAGGCGGCTTTGCCGCCCGCCGACGCGCCGGCTGAGATACAGCGTCAGGCGCTGCAGCGTTTCGCGGAGCGCATCCACGTCGACCTCGCGCTGTTCGACAAGAGTTTGCAGCCGATCGCCAGCGTCGGACGGCCGTTGCGCACGCCGCCACGCGATGAACCCGGCATGTCCCATGGCCGCGACGGCCCCGCGTGGAATCTCCAGCTTCCCGACGAGCGCTGGCTGGTGGTGCGCGCGCATCTGCCGCGCCGCCATCCGGCCTGGGCCATTCTCACCTTCATCGGCACGATCGCGCTGGTGGTCGGGCTATGCGCCTTTCCGATGGTGCGCGGCCTGACGCGGCGGATCGAGCGGCTGCAAGCCGGCGTCGAGACGCTCGGCGCGGGCAACCTCTCCGCCCGCGTCGAGGTGCAAGGCCGCGATGAAGTCGCGCGGCTGGCCGAGAGCTTCAACCGCGCGGCGTCACGCATTGAGGATCTGGTCGGCGCGCATCGAATGCTGCTGGCCAATGCATCGCACGAACTGCGCACGCCGCTGTCGCGCATCCGGCTCGGGATCGAGTTGTTCGAGCGCGACGGCGATCCGAAATACAAGGCCTCGCTGGAACGCGATATCGCCGAGCTCGATGGCCTGATCGACGAGATCCTGCTCGCCAGCCGGCTCGACGCGGTCTCCACGCTGGATCACGCCGAGGAGGTCGACCTGCTGGCGCTCGTGGTGGAGGAAGGCGCGCATTACGAGGATTGCAGCGTCGACGGCGTGCCGACCCTCGTCCGCGGCGACCCGCGCCTGCTGCGCCGCCTGACCCGCAACCTGCTGGAAAACGCCAAGCGCCACGGCAAACCACCGATCCGGGTCGAACTGCGCCAGCAGAACGGGCTTGCAGTGCTGGAGGTGGTGGATGCCGGCAACGGCCTTCCCGCGAGCGAACACGAGCAGGTGTTCAGACCGTTCCATCGCCTCGGCGAAAGTCAGGGCGCGGGGCTCGGTCTTGCGCTTGTGCGCCAGATCGCGCGGCTGCATCGCGGCGAGGCGATCGTCGCCGTGCGTTCCGACGCGGCGAGTTGCTTCCGCGTGACGCTGCCGGTGGTGGTTTAATCGCGCCGTCATTCCGGGGCGATGCGAAGCATCAAGCCCGGAATCCAGACCCGAATGAGGACTTGCAGTGCATCTGGATTCCAGGTTCGCGCTCGGCGCGCCCCGGAATGACGACTGCTGCTATTTCAAATTCCGGTCCCACATCGCGACGATTTTGGCCCAGCTCTGTTCCGCAGCGAAGGTGTTGTAGGCCTCGCGTTCCGGAAAGTGGAAGCCATGGCGGCTGCCGGGAAACACGTCGAGCTGGTATTTGGTCTTGGCCTTGTCGAGCGATTCTTTCAGCGTCGGGATCACGTTGGCCGGAACGGTGTCGTCGACCTCGGCGAATCCGAAATACATTTCCCCTTTGATCTGATCGACCAGCTTATGCGGCGTATCCTCGGCATCGCTGACGATGCCGACGCCATAGAGCGAGGCGGACGCGGCGAAGCGGTTCGGAAATTTGGCCGCAGCGGTGGTGACGTAACGGCCGCTCATGCAATAGCCGATGCAGCCGACCGGGCCGAGCTTCACCTTCTCCTGCGCGTCGAGGAAGCCGAGACACGCCGCGGTGTCGTCCATCACCATCGCGTTGGTCAGCGAATTCATCGCGGCGAACATCGCAGGCCGCATACCCTCGGCACGGCGCACGAAGTCGAAGCGCAGGGTGCCGATGCGATAATACATGTCCGGCAGCAGACAGAAATAGCCCTGCTTCGCAATCCGCCGCGCGAGATTGCGCAATTCCTCGCGGATGCCGGGCGCATCCATGTAGAGGATGATGCCGGGATAGCTCCCCGGTCCGTCCGGACACACCGCAAAACTCGGGATGCCGCCGTTGCGTGATGAGACCTCGATGTCGCGCTCGATCATGTTTCCCCCATTCGGTCGTGACGACCTGCATAACAAAACAAAAGGCCCGGCAGAAGCCGGGCCTTTGAATTCCGAATCCTCCGAGGCTTACGCCGCTTTGGCTTCGCGCCAGATGCCAAGCACTTCCTGCATCGGCCGATCCGAGATCGAGAACAGCACCGATTCTTTGCTGACGCGGTGCGAATATTTTTTCCACGGCGGGATCACGAACACGTCCTTCGGTCCCCATTCGAGGACCTTGCCGTCGACCGTCGTCGAGCCGCCGCCTTCGACGCAGACGAAGATCGTGCCGTCGGTCGAGCGGTAGTCGACGCCCTTGAAGCCCTCCGGCAGCAGCGCGAGATGCGCGCCCATGGTCGGCAACGCCCAGCCTCCATTGATCGGATTCACATAGCGCACGCGCGCGCCGTGAGAGGGGTCGATGTCGCCGGCCTTCTTCAGCCGTTCGAGGATCGGCCGGGTGCGGGCATAGGTGTAGTTGATGATCGGGCTGCGCTTGAGATGCACCGGCGCGCCGTCCGGCATCACGCCGGAACCGTAGCGCTCGAGCGAATCGCCGTCCTGGCGCGAGGTGTTCTGCATCGCTTCGTCGAAATGCCCAGCGAACGACGTCTCGAAGTGATTCACCGTCGGCATGTCGAGCACATCGAGCCACAGCATCGGCTTGGGCGAATGATTGCCGTGATCATGCGGGGCCCAATTCGGGGTCAGGATGAAGTCGCCGGGCGACATCATCGCCTTCTCGCCTTCCACCGCGGTGTAGGCGCCCTCGCCGTCCAGCACGAAGCGGATCGCGGAGGACACATGCTGATGCGCCGGCGCGGTCTCGCCCGGCAGGATCATCTGGATGCCGGCGAACAGCGAATTGGTGATGCGGGTCTGGCCGTGCAGGTTCGGATTTTCGAGCACCAGCACGCGGCGCTCGGCCTCATCGGCGGTGATCACCTCGCCGGCCTCGGCCATCAGACGCTCGACGTCGGAATATTTCCAGATCGCCGGAACGCATTTGGTGATCGGCTCCTTGGTGACGACGTCCTTCAGCACCTCCCAGAGCGGCGCCATGTCGAATTTTTCGATCTTGTCGTAATAGGACTGGCGCACGGCTTTCAGGTTGTGGCCGGCGGCTTCAGCGGTCGGGGTGCTCATGGGTCGTCTCCCTGGCTCTTTGACGCGAAGTCTAGAACATTTCCAATTCGACCGATAGTCTTACATGTAACTATTTAAGGTGCGCCCGGTCAACGCCATCTGGCCGGGGCTAGTATCAAAAGCTGGGTCCGTGCCCCGGACCAGCGAGCGAAGCGAGCGCAGAGCCGGGGTCCAGGAGAGATTCCGCGCGCAGCGCGACACCACGGTCGCTGCGCGATTCTTGCGCTGGGTCCCGGGTCTCGTTCTGCTTCGCTTTACTCGCCCGGGACACGTCGCCCTCACAGGTTCGTCGAGCCTCCGTCAACTGCGATATTCTGGCCGGTGATGAAGTCGCTTTCGGCCGAGGAGAGGAACACCAGTGCACCAATCAGGTCCTGCGGCTCCTCGTCGCGCTTCAGTGCACGCATCTTGATCGCGCCGTCGCGCGCTGTCGCCACGTGACCGGGATTGTGCTGGATGTTGCTCTCGCTCATCGTGAAGCCGGGCGAGAGCGTGTTGACGCGGATGCCGTGTTCGCCGAGTTCGCGCGACATCGCGCGCGTCATGCCGATGATGCCGCCCTTGCTGGTCGTGTAGTGCAACAACCAGGGCACGCCGCGGGTGGGCGTGCCGGAGCCGATATTGATGATCTTGCCGTAGCCAGCGGCGATCATGTGCGGCACGACGTGTTTGGACACCAGGAAGGTTCCGCGCAGGTTGACCGACATCACCTTGTCCCAGACATCGACGTCGATATCCTGGAATTTCTGCTCCTCAAGCTGCGCATAGAGCGCCGCGTTGTTGATCAAGACGTCGATCTTGCCGAAGCGCTCCATTGTTTGCGCGACGAGTGTCTTGACCTGCCCCTCGTCGCTGACATCGGTCTCGATGCTCACAACCGAATTGGCCCCATGCCTGGCGGCGAGTTCGCTCGCAAGCTCGCTGCCGTCGACGATGTCTGCAATCACCACGCGCGCACCCTCGGCCGCCAATGCGCGCGAATAATGCATGCCGATGCTTTTCGCTCCGCCGGTGACGATCGCGACCCGTCCGTCCAGTCTCGCCATGGCTAAAGCCCTATTTTGCGACGCGCCGGATGAACGCGTCGAAGCCCGCAAGCTGCTGCTTCACCAGATCGATGACCGCCTGGTCGGTCAGTTCCAGCGTGTTGGCGTCGAATTTCGTCTTCGCATCGGCGATCAGCACCTCGGGCCGGCCGAAGCACAGCGCGTCGAGCGGGATCAGCGACTGGCGCAAATGATATTGCATCCGCGATCCTCCCATCGCCGAACCCGACGCCGATTGGATCGCCACCGGCTTGCCGATGAAGGGCTGCTCCTTGAAGCGCCCCGCCCAGTCGAACGCGTTCTTCATCGCCCCCGGGATGGTCCAGTTATATTCCGGCGACACGATGATGATGCCGTCCGCTTTGCGGACCGCATCGGCAAAGGCGATCACATCCGCTGGCACTTCGAGATCGTGGTTGTAGTGCGGGAAGCTGTCGAAGGGCGGCGCGGGGACGATGGTCATCGCCGACGGCGCGAGCTTCGGCAGCGCGCGCGCCAATGCGGCGTTGTAGGAGCCCTTACGCAGGCTGCCGCAGATGACGATCAAGTTGAGCTGATTGCCGGCCATGCTTCCCCCCAAGATTACCGTCAATAATCACGGCCTGAGTGAGGGATGCAAGGTGTGGGCAGCTTTGGCTAACCGCCCACCTTGCGGATGAACTTCTCAAACCCCGCAAGCTGCTGAATGATGAAATCGATGGTGGGCTGGTCGGTCAGTTCGAGCTTGTCATCGAATTTCTTGTTCGCCTGGCCGACGAAAATCTCCGGACGGGCAAACACCATCGCCTCGAGGAACACCATCGCCTAGCGTAGTTGATACTGCACCCGCGCCCCGCCAAGGGGACCGGGCGACGCCGACTGGATCGCCAGCGGCTTGTCCTTGAATGGCTGGTCCTTCACCCGCGACACCCAGTCGAGCGCATTCTTCAGTCCGCCGGGCATGCCGTAATTGTATTCCGGGGTGCAGATGATCACGCCGTCGGCCTTGCGGATCGCCTCGGCAAGCGCGGTCACGTCGGCCGGCGCGCCGCTGCTCTCCTGCACGTCGGCATTGTAGATACGGAAACCGGCCCAGGACGGTGCAGGCGTGATGACCATGCCCTCGGGCGCAAGCTTCTGCAGTGCGCGCGCCAGCGCCGCATTGAGGGAGGCCTTGCGCAGCGATCCATAGATGGAAACGACGTTGAGCTTGTCGGCCATGTCAGTTCCCTCGATGTGTCAAAAAAACGGCGCCGGCGACACGCTGCGCCGGCGATAGGCGCGATCACGCACCGTCACGCGCCAGCACATGCACCGAGAATTTCTGCTCGGCATCGGTCCACACCGCGCGGGACGTCCATCCGCTTCCGCGCGCCAAGGCGACGAAGGAATCGATGGAGTATTTGTAGCTGCTCTCGGTGTGAATCGTTTCCCCGACACGGAAATCGAAGGTCTCGCCGCACACCTTCACCTTCTGCCGCTTGATGCTGGCGAGGTGCATCTCGATGCGGTGGCGCTCGCGATTGTAGAACGCATGGTGATCGAAGCAGGCGAGATCGAAATTGCCGCCGAGCTCGCGATTGATCCGCGCCAGAAGATTGAGATTGAAATCCGCGGTGACTCCGGCCTTGTCGTTATAGGCGGCGTTGAGGATCGCGGAATCCTTTTCGAGATCGACGCCGACGATCAGCTTCGCGCCGGCACCGA
Source organism: Bradyrhizobiaceae bacterium (assembly GCA_947481635.1). Taxonomy (GTDB): domain Bacteria; phylum Pseudomonadota; class Alphaproteobacteria; order Rhizobiales; family Xanthobacteraceae; genus CANKHJ01. Next base: position 6,080 of record CANKHJ010000035.1, on the reverse strand, counting down.
GAATATCGCCGGCATTGCGCAGGAAGGTACAGGCTTCATGCGGCTCGAAATTGCCGATTGTGGAACCCGGGAAGAAACCGACCAGCGGCTTGCCGGCGACCTCGGGCGGCAGGCCGAAAGTCTCGACGAAATCGGCGACCACCGGCAGCACCGTGAGCTGCGGAAAGTCGGCGCGCAGCCGCACCGCTTCGGCATCGAGGAATTCGCCCGAGATATCGACCGGAACATAGGCGCCGAGATCCTTGGCCGCACGCAGCACGATGCGGGTCTTCGCGCTGGACCCGCTGCCGAACTCAACCAGCGCGGCGCCGGCCGGGATGAGCGTCGCGAAATCGGAGGCGTGGTCGGTGAGGATCGCCGCTTCGGTGCGCGTCGGATAATATTCCACCTGATCCGTGATGCGCTCGAACAGTTCCGAACCGATCGCATCATAGAAATATTTCGGCGACAGCCGCTTTGGACGCGCCGACAGGCCAGCCACCACGTCACGCGCGAATGGCGAGGCGGCCATCGCGTGAAAATCCGAAGATCGCGGGGCACGAGCGGTAACAGCCATACTACACCATCACTTGATAAGTCGGCGTTCGTCAGCCGGCGTGATCGACGAGCCGCAGACCGCTGAACTGCCAGCGCGCCGGAGGCGGGAAGAAATTGCGGTAGCTGGCGCGTGCGTGGCCATTTGGCGTCGCCAGCGAGCTTCCGCGCAATACCATCTGATTGATCATGAACTTGCCGTTATACTCGCCGAGCGCGCCGTCCGCGGCGCGGTAGCCGGGATAGGCCAGATAGGCACTGCGAGTCCACTGCCATACGATGCCAAGAGCATCGTCGATCAGATTCTGGCGCGCGGCGATTTCCCACTCCGCTTCCGACGGCAGGTCCTTGCCGGACCAGCGCGCGAAGGCATCGGCCTCGTAATAGCTGACATGACACACGGGCACTGCCGGATCGACCGGCCGCTGTCCACCGAGCGTCATCATGTGCCAGACGCCGTCGATCTCGCGCCAATAGCCCGGCGAATCCCAGCCTTGGGTCTCGACCATCGTCCAGCCGTCGGAGAGCCACAGCGACGGCGTGCGGTAGCCGCCATCCGCGATGAAGGCGAGCCACTCGGCGTTGGTCACAAGGCCGCGCGCGATTTTCACCGGCTGCTGGAACACGCGATGCGCCGGCGATTCATTGTCGAACGAAAAGCCTTCGCCCTCGAAACCGACGACATGGATGCCGGACGGAATTTCCACATATCCGGCGCGGCCGGTGGCCGGCGGCATCCACCACGCGGCATTGTAAGTCGGGCTCACCGGATTCTGCGCGAAGGCGTGCAGGATGTCGGTCAGCAGCAATTCCTGGTGCTGCTGCTCGTGATGCATGCCGATTTCGAGAATGCGCAGGATCTCGGGAAGCTTGCTCTGGTCCGCCGTCTCGATCAGGCGGCCAATGGCATCTTCGACATGGGCGCGATAGCGGCCGACATGTTCGCTGTCCGGCCGCGTGACAAGTCCGCGCTGCGGACGCGCATGACGTTCGCCGACGGCGACATAGTAAGAATTGAACAGGTAGCCGAATTGCGCGTCGAATTCGCGATAGTCGGTCAGATGCGCCTTGAGCAGGAACTGCTCGAAGAACCATGTCGTGTGCGCGCGATGCCATTTGGTCGGGCTCGCATCCGGCATCGACTGGACGACCTGATCCTCCGGCGAGAGCGGCGCGGCGCGGCCTTCGGTCTCCGCGCGCACGCGCCGAAACGCATCGATCCATCCAGGGCGCTGATCGCCCATGGGCGCCGCGTCAGGATGTCCGAGGTCGGCGAGGCGTTTGGCTGACGATGCGGCCTGCGGCGTCATCATCGCTCCGGAAAAAGGGGAAAAGGACGTAATATCAACGACGGTAATGTCATTCCTGGCCGATTGTTCCGCCGAAACGCCTTCGGATGCAATCTTTCACCCGCTCCGGCCCGCAACGATGATGAAAAAGTGATGTTCAACGCGTTCGGACCATGAATTTACCGGGACTCGTCTGCTAAAACAATTCACGGGGCGGCGTCAGATTCATTCCACAAGGGCATTTCGGCCATGACCCGTCTTCGCGTCATCTTTCTAGGTCTTCTGCTGCTGCTAGGTGGCAACGCCACGCTGGTCGCGCAAGACCGTCCTGAACGGCCCGGCCGTGGAGCACCACCGGCGGCCGCACAACAGGCGGCCAGCCCGGGTGCGGGCGTGCTGCGTCTGCTGCCGCCCGATGCGGTGAGTGACAAGCAGATCGTGCTTGCGAGCGGGCCCCTCGCCTACACTGCGACTGCCGGAACGCTCGCATTATACGATCAATCGGGCGAGCAATCCGCTGCGGTGTTCTACACCGCCTATGTGGCGAAGGACCGCCCCGCCGGCACGCGGCCGTTGACCTTCGTATTCAATGGCGGTCCCGGCGCCGCATCCGCCTATCTGCATTTCGGCTTGGTCGGCCCGCGCATCCTGCCGCTCGGCGCCACCGGCCGCGATTTCGCGTCGGCCAAGATCGCAGACAACAAAGAGAGCTGGCTCGCCTTCACCGACCTCGTGATGATCGATCCGGTCGGCACCGGCTGGAGCCGCGCCGCAAAGCCGGACGGCGAGGCCGCATTCCGCGGCGTGCGCGCCGATGCCGACTCGATCGCCAAGGTGATCGCGCTCTATGTCGGCAAGAATAGCCGCCACGCCTCGCCGAAATACCTGCTCGGCGAAAGCTATGGCGGCTTCCGCGCGGCCAAGGTCGCGCGCGCCTTGCAACGCGAGCAGAGCATGACCGTCACCGGCATCGTGATGGTATCGCCGATGCTGGAAGGCGGCTTCCAGTATGGACCCGGTGCCTACGCACTCGGCGCGGCCTTGCATCTGCCGTCCTATGTCGCATCCGAGTTGGAGCGCCGAAACGCGTTCAGCGAAGCGGCCGTCGCTGACGCCGAGCGCTATGCGATGACCGACTATCTCGTCACGCTGGCCGGCAAGCCGTTGCAAGGCGAGCCGGCGCGCGCCTTCTACGACCGGATCGCGCGCATGACCGGCCTTCCGCTCGACGTCATCGAGAGCTCACGCGGCTTTGTCGGCGACGCGACGGTGAAGCTGCGCGGTTCGAACGGCCAGCGTCTCGCCAGCATCTATGACGGCCGCGTCACGTCGGAGGACCCGTTCCCCGAATCCGGCGAACGTCGTGTCGACCCGCTGCTCGATGGCGCCACGCGTGCCTATGGCAGCACCATGGTGGCCTATGCGCGCGACGAACTCGGCTTCAAGACCGAGATGACCTATTCGCTGCTCGCCGGCGGCCGCTGGGATTGGGGCGACGGCGCGGGCCGCCTCGGCGCCAGCGCCAGTGACGACCTGCGCGTGCTGCTGTCGCTCGATCCGTCGTTCCGCGTGCTGGTGGTGCACGGCTATACCGACCTGGTGACGCCCTATGGGGTGACCCGCTATGTGCTCGACCATATGCCGATCGGCGGCCCGGATCGCGTGCAGCTTCGGGTCTATCGTGGCGGCCACATGCTCTACATGGACGACGTGTCGCGCCGTGCGCTCACCGACGACGCCAAAGCCTTCTATCAACGGGGATGACCATGCGATGCGCGAGCGCGGCACTCATCGCCGCCACGATTTTGCTGAGTGCCGCGGGGGCGGCGCATGCCGCGACCGCAACGCCGACACCCGCGCCGACGGCCCCTTGCCGCACCGGCGGGCCGTTCGAGCGCTGGCTCGATCAGTTCAAGCGCGAAGCGCTCAGCCAAGGCATTTCGCAATCGGCGATCGCGGCCGCGTCGCCATACCTGACCTATGACGCGCGGATCGTCGGGATCGACCGCGGCCAGCGAATCTTCACCCAGACCTTTGTCGAGTTCTCCAGCCGCATGGTGCCGGCTGGGCGGGTGTCGATGGGACAGGCGCAACTCAAAAAGCACGCGGCGGTTCTTGCGAAGGCCGAGCAGCAATATGGCGTTCCGGGCGAAGTGATCGCGGCGTTCTGGGGACTGGAAAGCGACTATGGCGCCAACATGGGTAAGGACAATTCGATCCGCGCCATCACCAGCCTGGCCTATGACTGCCGGCGCGCCGACATGTTCCGCGAGCATCTGTTCTCGGCGCTGAAGCTGATCGACCGCGGCGACCTGCGTCCCGAGGAGATGATCGGATCCTGGGCCGGTGAACTCGGCCAGACCCAGATGATGCCGACCGAGTACATGAAATACGCCGTCGACTATGACGGCGACGGCCACCGCAACCTGTTGACCAGCGCCGCCGACGTGATCGGCTCGACCGCGAATTATATCACCACGCTGGGCTGGAAGCGTGGCGAGCCATGGCTGCAGGAAATCCGCGTGCCGCAGAACCTGCCCTGGGAGCAGGCCGGCCTCGACGTGCAGCATCCGCGCTCGCAATGGGTCCGGCTTGGCGTGACGCTGGCGAACGGGCAGCCGCTGCCGAATGATGCGCTGAAGGGCTCGGTGCTGTTGCCGATGGGCCGCTTCGGGCCGGCCTTCATGGTCTATGACAACTTCAAGGCCTATCTCACCTGGAATAACTCGCTGGTCTATTCGACCACCGCCGCCTATTTCGCGACGCGTCTGGCGGGCGCGGCCGCGATGCAGAAGGGCGGCAATGTTCCGCCCGCACTGAGTTTCGAGGACACCAAGGCGCTGCAGCAGGCGCTCGCAACGCGCGGCTACGATGTCGGCCGCATCGACGGCATCCTCGGATTGAAGAGCAGGCCTGCGATCCGCGACGTACAAATGAAGCTCGGACTGCCAGCGGATTCTTATCCGACTCACGACCTGGTCAGCCGTCTGCGCGCGGGCCGATAACGGTCAGGCGTTCTCCAGCAAAATCTCGGTCAGCCGGTCCGGCATGTCGATCATCACGTCGTGGCCGCACGGCACGTCATAGAGCCGCCATGACGGATCGCCGCGCAGCTTGTCGTAATAGGCATCGAACATCGGACGCACCGCGCCGCGCGCGCGGATATAGGCCTTGGTCGGCACGCGGTCGCGCGCGCCGGTCAGCGCGATGCGGGTGAAGGCGTTGCCGATCGGCTGCGGCGTCACCCTGCTGAGCGCCCAGTCCCGATCGGCATCGTTGGCAATGCCGAAATGCGCGATCGGCGGCGCCGGCCGTGACAGTTCGCCGCGGTCCCAGGCGGCCTCGGTCGCGGCGCGATCCGGCGGCGCCTGCATGTCGAGTGCGCGCTCGCCGTCTTGCGGCATGAAGGCGTCGACGAAGACGATCGAGGCAAGGCGCGACGCGGCCTGTTCGGCGACGCCGGAAATCACCCAACCGCCATAGGAATGACCGACCAGCACGACGTTGCTGAGATCCTCCCAGGTCATGAGATTGGTCACGTCGGCGATATGGGTGTTGAGCGTGATGTCACGCGACAGGAGATGCGAGCGCTCCGCGAGCCCGGTCAGTGTCGGGGCGTAGACCTTGTGGCCGCGCGCGGTCAGCCGGTCGACGACACGGCTCCAGCACCAGCCGCCATGCCAGGCGCCGTGCACAAGAACGAAAGTCGCCACAGGGAAACCTCAGGCGCTGACGCGATCCGGGATGCGGCCAAGCGCCACGTCGTCCACCGGCTGGAGCGTGGTCTGCAGCTTGCGCTCCATCAGCAATTTCTCCCACGCCAGCGCATGGGACACAATCGTCTCGAGGTCGTCGAAACGCGGCTTCCATCCGAGCGTGGTGCGAATCCGGTCCGAGGCCGCGATGATCCGCGCCGGATCGCCGGCACGGCGCGGCGCCATGTCGACCTTGAAGTCCACGCCCGAGACGCGCTTCACGGTCTCGATCACGTCGAGCACCGAGAAGCCGTGGCCGTAACCGCAATTCATGATCGCCGAGCGGCCGCCGTCGCGCAGATAACGCAGCGCCTCGGCATGCGCGCGCGCGAGATCGGAGACATGGATATAGTCGCGCACGCCGGTGCCGTCCGGCGTCGCGAAATCGGTGCCGAAGACCTGCATACCAGGCCGCAGCCCGAGCGCGGTCTGCACTGCAACCTTGATGAGATGCGTCGCCGCGGGCGTCGACTGGCCGGTGCGCATCGCAGGATCGGCGCCG